>JAFPED010000164.1 GCA_017423565.1 Prevotella sp.
CCAGTCGATGATCACCTGGTCGAAGTCATCGCCACCTAGGTGAGTATCACCATTGGTAGAGAGTACTTCAAATACGCCACCACCAAACTCAAGTATTGAGATATCGAATGTACCACCACCGAGGTCGAAGACGGCAATCTTCATATCCTTGTTAGCCTTATCAACACCATAGGCAAGTGCAGCAGCGGTAGGCTCGTTAACGATACGCTTGACATTCAGACCGGCAATCTGTCCTGCTTCTTTTGTAGCCTGACGCTGTGAGTCAGAGAAGTAGGCAGGTACGGTGATGACAGCATCGGTAACTTCTTGTCCGAGATAGTCCTCTGCAGTCTTTTTCATCTTCTGCAGGATCATAGCAGAAATCTCCTGAGGTGTATATTTACGTCCGTTGATGTCAACACGAGGATAGCCTCCTTCGTTAACTACAGAGTAAGGCACGCGAGAGATTTCCTTTTCAGTCTGCTGCCAGTTTTCTCCCATGAAGCGTTTAATACTATAGACGGTGTTCTTTGGGTTCGTGATGGCCTGTCGTTTAGCAGGATCACCAATCTTACGCTCACCATTCTCAACAAAGCCGACAACAGAAGGTGTAGTACGCTTACCTTCGCTGTTAGCAATTACTACAGGTTCGTTACCTTCGAATACGGCAACACAACTGTTTGTAGTTCCTAAGTCAATTCCGATAATTTTTCCCATAATTCTTATTTTTTTTATTGTTATTATTATTCTTTTATTATGCGTTCATACGCAGTCAAATTGTAGCAAAGCGTGTGCCAAAACATTTTTTTTGAAGATTATCATGACATTTTGGCACAAGTGTCAAAAAGTTTTTATATCTTTGCAGGCAAAACCGGAATATTAAAACGTTTATAAAGTTCACCATTATGAAAAGAGTGATTGTTTTGGTCGCATCGGTAATGGCTGTGATGACAGCGTTTGCTCAAGAGTCGTATATTGTGAAGACGAAGAATGTCAAACCGTCAGCACCAGTGACAACGGCGGCTGGTGTGACAGATGCGGCTCCAGCTGAAGATCCTAATGAGCCTCAGAATTTTGTGACAAAAAACTTTAAGTATCGGAGTATGTGTGACTGGCAGGAGGGAATGCGCTTCATGGTAATTCCTGAGAAGTACGACCTCATTGTCAACACGTTTTGTGATGCTGCAACAGGTAAAGAGGTTGGCAATGGTAAGTTGCGTCATAAGATCATGATATACAAGAACCACACCACAGGCTCTAATGGTCGTGAGCGTGTTAATTTCTTATGTCAGGATGACAACCGTGCTTACTATTATGAATTGCCAAATGGGTCATTTGAAGATTACTGTTATGGTAAGTTGGGCGTTCCTACCCTGGCATATCTTGACGATGTTGACAAGGCCCGTGAGTTATTGATGGGTCAGACGTTGATTACTCGTCAGAAGATTTTTTATATTGACACACAATATGAAGGTGATGGCGTAGAAGAAGTCACTATTCCTGAGAATACAGAGGTCGTAGTGAAAGCAATAGGCGTCGGTACGCGTAAGTTCCCTGTCAAGATTATTGTAGAGGATCCCAAAACCGGTCGTGAGTTTTTCCAGAACGTTGTGTTGAGTAAGACTAATAATGGCATGCGTGACGACGAGTTGATTATGGACAATAAGAAATTCGTGTTCCTCAACTCATTTGATGTGCTTACGGGTACAGATGTTGTAAGTTCCAATTACACAGATTACATTGGCAAGACTGTATTTACCAAGTATCCTACAGAAATGATATCAAAGGGTGATGGCAGAATGCGTAAGGTAAAGGTACCTCGCCTGATGGAGTTCGTGATAGATGCCATTTCTCCGCATACGACAGATAACTATGTGACCATGACACTTACCGAGGCAGAGTCGCGTCGTGTTTATACCAAGGATGTTACGTTTACTAACGAAGACGTTACAGGTGACATAGACGGCAAGCGTGAGGATTACTTCGGTTATCTGTTTGGAATAGGTGAAGGAAAGTTGCGTAACTCTACTCCAGAGACTCGTGCAATGATACGTCAGGGACGTGTGGCTGTAGGCATGACGGACGAAGAAGTTGAGTTGGCACTGGGTGAGCCAGACAATATTGTTGAGGCAAGCAATGGACGTGTTGACTGGATTTACAAGCGTACCAAGAAGCTCCTGATTGTTCAGTTCAATAACATTCGTAAGGTTATTGGTGTGAAGACCCAGTAAACGTCTGACATACGATATAAGAAAAAAATACACAAAGGTTTTTCGCCTTTGTGTATTTTTTCTTTGTAGGAAGTTGTAGGTCTACTGGTTATCAGAGAGAGCCTGCATGATTTTAGCTTCTATCTCTTCACACAGTTCTGGATTGTCTGCCAGCAGTTGTTTTGTAGCATCGCGTCCTTGAGCAAGCTTGTTTCCTTCGTACGAGAACCATGAGCCACTTTTGGTAATGATGTTGTATTCAACACCCAAGTCAACAATCTCACCAATCTTTGAGATGCCTTCACCAAACAAGATTTCGAATTCTGCCTTTCGGAATGGTGGTGCAACTTTATTCTTGACAACCTTCACCTTCGTAACATTACCAAGAATGTTGTCTCCATCCTTTATGGCTGTTGACTTGCGGATGTCCAGGCGTACTGAAGCATAGAACTTCAATGCGTTACCACCAGTCGTCGTCTCAGGATTACCAAACATAACACCAATCTTCTCACGCAGTTGGTTAATGAATATACAAGTGGTATTGGTTTTGGCAATGGTAGAAGTCAGCTTGCGTAAAGCCTGACTCATGAGGCGTGCATGCAATCCTACAGCAGAATCGCCCATGTCGCCTTCGATTTCCTTCTTTGGTGTCAGTGCAGCAACAGAGTCAATGACAATAATGTCGATGGCACTTGAGCGAATGAGTTGATCTGCAATCTCTAATGCTTGTTCTCCGTTGTCGGGCTGTGAAATCCACAAGTTGTCGATATCAACACCAAGTTTAGCAGCATAAAAACGGTCGAACGCATGCTCAGCATCTATAAATGCAGCAATGCCACCCGCCTTTTGTGCTTCTGCAATAGCATGAATGGCCAAAGTCGTCTTACCAGAAGACTCTGGTCCAAAGATTTCAATGATGCGTCCGCGTGGATATCCTCCTACGCCTAATGCAGCATTTAGACCAATAGAACCAGTAGGAATGACATCAACGTTCTCTACTTTCTCGTCGCCCAGTTTCATGATACTGCCTTTTCCGAAGTCTTTTTCAATCTTCGACATAGCAGCTTGCAGGGCTTTCAGTTTCTCCTGTTGAGGAGACAGGGCTTCCCCTTCAGTTTCTTTCTTTGCCATCTTGTTTATTTACTATTTGACTATTTACGATTTACTATTTATTTACTATTTGAGAATTTTACAATTCTTCATTTACAGCTCCAGGTCGCCATCGAATACCTCGTGCCAAGGCAGTCCTTGCTTGTTCAGTTGTTCCATGAACGGATCGGGGTCAAACTCTTCCACGTTCCATACTCCTGGCTTTTTCCATATTCCCTTGACAAACATCATGGCACCTATCATGGCTGGGACACCAGTGGTATAACTGACTCCTTGCATTCCCGTCTCTTCATAGGCAGCTTGGTGTGAACAGTTATTATATATATAATATGTACGCGCGACACCATCCTTCGTACCCTTAATACGACAGCCAATGGATGTCTCACCATCGTAATTCTCACCTAAGTCTTGTGGGTTAGGCAGCACAGCCTTGAGGAACTGTAAGGGTACAATCTTTACTTTTGCCATTCCTGTTCCGTCGGCTAAAGGAGCTTCATATTCCAGTTCATCAATACGGCTCATTCCGATATTCTGAATAACATCAAGGTAAGTCAGATATTGCTGTCCGAATGTCATCCAGAAGCGTGCCAGCTTGATAGTAGGATAGTTCTTTACCAGTGATTCCAGTTCCTCATGGTGCATGAGGTAGCTTTCGCGTGGACCAATGTTCGGATAGGTGATAGGTTGGTGTACAGCCAGTGGCTCAGTCTCTTTCCACTCCCCATTTTCGTAATAGAGACCTTTTTGGGTTATCTCACGAATGTTGATTTCGGGATTGAAATTAGTAGCGAATGCTTTGTGGTGGTTACCTGCATTACAGTCAACGATATCGAGTTGTGTCATCTCGTCGAAATGATGCTTAGCTGCGTATGCAGTATAAATGCCGCTTACGCCTGGGTCGAATCCGCAACCTAAAATGGCTGTCAGTCCTGCCTGTTCGAATCTTTCCTTGTAAGCCCACTGCCATGAATATTCAAAGTGAGCCTCATCTTTTGGCTCGTAGTTTGCAGTGTCCAGATATGAACATCCACACGCCAGGCAGGCATCCATGATGGTAAGGTCCTGATAGGGTAGTGCAAGGTTAATTACGAGGTCTGGCTGATACTGAGTGAATAGTGCTTTCAGTTGTTCTACATCGTCGGCATCCACCTGTGCGGTTTTGATGTCCATGGACAATCCTTTCTTATGGATGGCATTAACGATGGCATCGCATTTCTCTTTGCGACGGCTTGCAATGATAAACTCGTCGAACACGTCGGCGTTTTGTGCAATTTTGTGGGCAGCTACGGTGGCGACACCGCCAGCTCCGATCATAAGTACTTTTGCCATAGCTAATATTTTTTATATATGTTCTTGTCTGTTATTTCTTTTTTCTGGCCAGGTTTTTGTCGGTTACCTGGTCGCTTTCCTCAACGATTAGCCAAGTGTCGTCACCCTGGTTGGCGAAGACAAGGTAGGATGGGTAAGTCTTTGACTGTCCTTTGAGGGTGGTATGCTTGTCGAAGTCGCAGCGTACCTTGTTGTCACTGATTCTTGTAACGCGAATATTAACGCTGGACTGTAGAAAATCAGAACTGTTGTTGAGCAGTTGCATCTTTCTTTGTGCTGCATCATACTTGTCAATGGTCATGCCGTAGAACTTCACTGTCTCTGCATAAGGTGAGTTGTCATGATCGTCGAAGTTCCTGTTGGTGTGCATATCGTCCCATGCCCTTACCAAGTTTTTGAAAAAGTTATCGTCTGGAGTGTTGCCTGTTGCAACAGGAGTGTTTGCTGCTGCATCTTCTTCCAGTCCCAGTAGCTTGCATGCTTCGGCTGTCAGCAGATGCTTGTATTGGCTATAAGGTAACAAACAATATGGATATTCGCCAGTGTCCTCATAGACATGAGGGTCAACAATGCTGTAATCTCCATAGTCGAAACGTATGCCATCAGCCAGGAAGAGAGGTGCTTCAGGCATAGGAATACCTTGGTCATAGAGATCGGCATCATCACCATATTTCTTTGTCAGTTCGTCATCAATGGCAGATTTTACTTCCGTTTTCGATTTGAACATCTCCCATCCCAGTATTCTGCCGTCACTTTTGCTGATGGTCAAATCTTTGATCCATGCGCTTGACGTGGCATTGCCTACCTGAAAAGCATCGGCACTATAGGTGAACGACACGACATTGGAATTCTCCCATTCCTTTTTGAAACGGTAATTGTAGAACCATTCTCCGCCATCGATTCCTTCCTCCTCTTTGCATTTCTTCATCATGTCTGGACTATTCACTTCTTTAAAAGATCCAAACAGAATGTCGAACAACTGCTTGCCGTCAGTGATGTCTTGTGCAGAAGGCTCACCAACAGCAGTTTTGTAAAGCCATTGGCGTAATGCTACTGCCGCCTTGCTGTTTCCTAAAGGATAGTCAACAGTAAAGGTCATAGTAGCCGTTAAATCCTTATAGCTGGTTTTGTCCTCCAGTTCGAAGTGCTTTACGTCAATTTGGTTTTCTTCTACCTGCACCTCCTGTACCTTATTGATGACAGCTTTCACTTTACGGCAACTGCCCATACTGAGACATAATGTCATTAATAATACGGATAATACCCACTTTTTCATGTCTGATATAGTTTTATGGTCTTTTCATTCTTTCCAATTCCTCCCCCTTTATGCCTAAAGCTGCCATAACGGAGAAACCCAGAAGTTGTTGACTGTAGGTGCCATTGACAACAGGCTCCATAGTAAAAATGTGTACGTGCTTACCTTGTTCCACCTTTGTCTGGCGAAGATTCATGAGCACCTGGTCTAAATACACGTCATTGCTGATGAGTAACAAGTTCTTTATGTTAGGTTGTTGTAGTAAGTGTGTCATTGACTGTATGAACAGGTCTTCCATCGTGGTTATCTTCTCTAACCGTACACTACTGATACAGAACTCTCCCAGGTTGTCACGAAAAGCCTTTCCGTCCAGTTCGTCATTGAAGTTGGATGGTACGAAATTCTCGAAATGGTCCTTACTGTGTAGTAAGATGACTTGGGTTGATTGCTCTTCATTGTTGGGCATTAGTCCTCCGTCAAGCGCAATACAATCAATCCATCGCGCTAAGTCTGCTTGAGGAATGCGTCGTTCCAGCATTCGTTCAAAGTTCACAATTAGGTTGAATGCCACTTGGTCGATATGGTCAGCATCAACGAGTATGACATTCTCACTCCACGTTTCTTGTTGTTGATATTCTTTCATTGTTGCAAAGGTACAAAATAATTGATAATTGGCAATTGATATTTGATAATTATTTTTTACCTTTGCAGCAAAATTCTAAAACAAACTACAAAATGACAGTATTAACAACGATGATCGTGATACTCTTCGTGATAGGTTATTTGTGTATAGCTTTGGAGAGTTTCACTAAAATCAACAAGGCAGCAATAGCTTTGTTGATGTGTGTAGGTTGCTGGACCCTTCTTGTCATGGGCCCTGAAGCCTATTATCCAGATGTGGCCCCTGATGCCATTGTCCACAAAATCGCGGGTGTCATAGAGCATCATTTAGGCGATGCGGCAGGTACATTGTTCTTCCTGATGGGTGCAATGACTATTGTGGAGATTGTTGACTCAAATGGTGGCTTTAATTTCGTTCGTGACACGATAAAGACACGTTCGAAACGTAAATTACTTTGGCGTGTAGCATTCATCACGTTTTTCTTGTCTGCCATTCTCGATAACCTTACCACAAGTATTGTTATGATAATGGTGTTAAGGAAACTTGTACAGAACCGCGAGGAACGCATGATTTACGCTGCATTGGTTATTATAGCTGCCAACTCTGGAGGAGCATTCTCACCCATAGGAGATGTGACGACAATTATGCTATGGATCAAAGGTGTAATAACCACACAGGGTGTACTGACAGAAATCTTTGTTCCTTCACTTGTGTCGATGCTTATTCCTGCATTTATCATGCAATATATGTTGTCAGGAAAGTTTGACAAGGAACAGAATTTGCCCAAGGCAGAAGTAAGTCAGTTTACAAAGGCGCAGCGTAATACCATTTTCTGGTTAGGTGTTGGAGGCTTGATGTTTGTTCCTGTATTCAAAACGCTGACTCACCTGCCACCATTCATGGGTATTCTCCTTGTGCTGGGTGTATTGTGGACTGTGACAGAAATATTCCATTACAATACGAGTGAGGACGATACAATGGCCAAGCGTGTTAGTGACTTGCTGTCTCGCATAGACTTGTCAACCATTATGTTCTTCCTCGGTATTCTGATGGCAGTTGCCGTGCTTCAGGAGATTGGTGTGCTGACCTCTTTGGGCGAGGGATTGAATGAAGCTTTTGCAGGCAACTATTACCTTATCAATGGTATCATCGGCGTGCTGTCTTCTATTGTTGATAATGTTCCGTTGGTGGCAGGATGTATGGGAATGTATCCGATGGCAACGGCCGAGCAGGTGGCTGCTAACCCTGAACTGGCAGCAATGATGCAGGATGGAATCTTCTGGCAGCTGTTGGCTTACTGTGCTGGTGTTGGTGGTTCCATGTTGATTATCGGTTCTGCTGCTGGTGTGGTTGTAATGGGTCTGGAGAAGATCACCTTTGGCTGGTATATGAAGAAAATAAGCTGGATAGTCTTAGTAGGTTATTTGGCTGGTATGTTTTGTTATTTCCTGGAACGATTGTTGTTCTTCTGATAACATGATCATACAAAAGAAAAAAGAATCGTTGTCTGACAGGGTTGGACAACGATTCTTTTTTTTTCTTATCTTATTGTTCTTGCTTGCATGGAATCCATACCCAGAAGGTAGAACCCTTTCCTTCTCCTTCGCTGAGTACGCCAATCTTACCACAGCAGCGCTCGGCAATGGACTTGCATATATTCAGTCCCAGGCCTGTCTTCGGTGTAGATGCGTTCTTTTGCATTCTGTGCCGTGATGGTTAATGGTAATGCAAAGAACACTCCTATGGCTATGGCTTTGTATAGTTTCATCATGTTCGTATGTTGTCAGATTTCTATTTCTGTTTCACTTCTTTTATCTCGCAGGGTATCCAGAACCAGAACAGAGAGCCTTGGCCTGGCTCGGAATCGACACCAATGCGTCCATTGCATTTATCGACGATGGCTTTGCATATACTCAGTCCGAGACCTGTTCCCTGTATGTAGTCGTTAAGTTTGACAAATCGTTCGAAGATGCGCTCGCAGTCTTCCTTGGGAATACCTGTGCCAGTGTCTTCACAGTAGATGTAAAGTCCGTTATTCTCAATCCTGTAACCCATCTTGATGTGCCCTTGTTGCGTATATTTTACGGCATTGGTGACAAAGTTGGTGACTACCTGTCCTATGCGCTCCTTGTCCAGACAGGTGTGTAACTCCTCGTATGGATTGTCGCAAATGAAACTGATGTTGGAATCCGTGACACGTTGGGCAAGTGACTGGCAGAAGTCGTTAAACTCGTGAGCAAAGTCAATGTCGGTTGGGGTGATGACCAATCCGTTGCTCTCGATGCTCGACAATGCCAGGAAGTCATTGATGAGTCGTAACAGCATGTCACAATTGTTGCGGATGATACGCATCATTTCCAGTCGGTCATCAGGTGAGTCTATTGATGTGAGCAGGTCGCTGAATCCTACGATGGCATTCAGTGGAGTGCGTATCTCGTGCGTCATGTTTGCCAGGAAGACACTCTTCATTCGGTCAGAGTCGTTGGCACGTTCCGTCTCGCGCTTCAGCATTTCCTGTTCCTCCATCAGCTGAGTGACGTCACGTATCAGTCCAAAGTATCCTGTCTGCCGACCTTCGCTGTCGTAGCTGGGAATACTGTTCATGTTGTACCAGTGCACCTTGTCATCCTGGTCCAACAGGTTCTTGAAGGGACGTGTGGTGATGCGTCGTGGGTCTTTACGGTTCTCCATGCGCTCTGTCATACGGCGTATGGCTCCTTCGTACTCGTCGGTTTGTATCTTTTGTGCAAACTCCTCGACGGTCATCTTGGCTACAGTGGTGTGCAGGTCGCTCAGGATTTCCACATCCCTCTTCTCGAACGAAGTACGCCATACGTGCATCTTACTGTTCTCCAGCAGGTAGCGCAGTTGTTCTTCGTAACGGTGTATGGCATCGTTGGCTTTCTGTATTTGCAGGTTGTTACGACGGTTCTGCATGTAGAGCTCACGATCGCCTGTCACGTCGCGTACGGTCATGGCAATGTATTGCAGCTTTCCTTTTTCGTCTGGCATGGGGTGTATGTGTATTTCCACGTATTTGTTGATATTGCGCTTTGGCAAGAGAAAGTGTTCGCAAAGCCATATTTCCTCAGGATGGTCACGGTTGATGTCGAACTGTGCCGCGTCGAAGAGTGTCGATTCGAAGAACACGGTGTCGTATCTGCTCTGGAAATGACAAATCTCTCGCATCTTCTTGTTGCAGTCAATCAGATAGCCGTCGGCATTGTAGAATGATATGCCGATGATTGACTCTTCGAACAGCATCTGATACTTGTCTGCCATTTCGTTGTTTTGCTGACGTAAGCGTGTCTCGTCGGCTTCGTCCCTCATAATGAAGATGATGTAGGCAGGCTTGCCATTGTGGTCGTACTCCACGACGCAATGGTTATGAACCGTTGTCCACTGTGGGTGCTCAGTATCGTCAGACGTGTTGTAGGTGTATGTCAGCGTGTTCTCGCTTCTTTCACCTTTTCGCATGCTTTCTATCGACTGCAGGTAAGCCTTGCGATAATTAGGGTGTATGTGCTTCAGGGCTTTTTCTATCGTCATATTCTTGGCTTCTCCCTGTTGCAGTCGTGCGTCGTGTATGTTGATGAAGGTGTCATCTTTCAAGTCCAGTACAGCTATCAGGTGGTCACTCATGTCGATGGCGTGTTTCATGATGACATTGGCCCTCATGGCTTGTGCTGTCGATAATGCCACCCGTTTTTTCACGATATAGTAGATAACGATGGCCAGTATCGCGATGAGAATGATCGTGACAAAAACCATGCTGAAGATGGTAGAAATGGTATATGTCGTCGTATTCATAAGTGGCGTACAGGTTAGATGATGTCCTTCTTTAACTCACTGCTGACGAGTTCGCAGGGAATGCTGATCCAGATGGTAGTGCCTTTTCCTTCTTCCGAGCTTAATTCGATGTTTCCGTCCATCAGCTCTACCAGTCCTTTGACGATGGGCAGTAATAGTCCGGAGCCGCATTGCTTATGCGAGTTGTCACGATAGAACCGGTCGAAGACGTGAGGCAGAGTGTCGGCACTGATGCCCTTGCCTGTGTTCTCGATGGTAATATTGAGTGCTCCCATTCTATATTCGTATTTAGCCCTTACCATGCCCTCTTCTGTATAGAATATGGCATAATGTGTGAGATATTCAATGATTTTACCCACCATTTCCTCGTCAACGACTATTTGCAGGTGTTCGTATGGGTTCTCTACAATGGTCTTGATGTCTGTGTTCAGGTTGGCGCTCCATCCCATGTGGCAGTGGGCGTCAAAGGTCAGGGCAAAGTCGGTGGTTTGTCTCTTTACCTGAATCATTTTCGCATCAATGCGTGAGATGTAAAGAATATCGTTCACCAACTCCAGCAGCGAGTTCGAACTCTTCTTGATCTCCTCTACGAAGATAGGCTCGTCTTCTATGTCGTGTTCCTTGTCGAACAGCTCTGCAAAGCCTATCACCGTGGCCAGTGGCGTACGAATCTCATAGCTCATGTTCAGCAGGAACGTTTCCTTCAGTGCTTCTGCCTCCTGAGCCTTCAGTGTCTCTGCCTTGATTTCCCGTTCGGTCTTCACCAGTCTGGTGTCGTTCCTGCTCATGCCGAAGTAGTGGGTAACCTTGCCATTCTCGTCGTGCATGGCCACACCGTTGAATGCGAGCCATATCTTCTCGCCGTCAGGCTCTGAGAAGACAGTCTTTAGACGTGTGCTGATCGACTTGACTCTTCTACGGTCCATCTGGTGTATGAATCGTCGGGCTGTAAAGTGATACTCGGAGTCTATGGTGTCGATGGCACGTATTTGTGACAGCTCGAACTGTGGTTTGTCCAGGTCGCTGGTTATCTGCAGTGTGTGGGTGTCGGGCAGATAGTTGATGATGCGGCAGTCAGCCATCTTCATGGCTTGGTTAGTGTTGTCAATGTAGGCTCTCACTTCGTTGGTTGTCTGTTGCAGTTCCTTCATCGACTGTTGCTGAGCCTTGTACGTATTGACCATGTCAGTGATGTCGCGTCCCTCCATGAAGATACCCAACAGCTCGCCGTACTCGTCGCGCACAGGGTAAATCATCATTTCGTAGTATATGAGACCTTGCAAACCAATGTTCGGGTTCTTGCTTCCCTCTTTCTCCAATCGGTTCATGTCGATGATGCTCGTGCAGGTCATGGGGTCCAGTGTGTCCAGGTCAATGTTTCCAAGGCTGGTCATTTCCGTGATGTGTTGGTTGGCATCCAGCATGCGCTGTTTGTCTTTGATATGGAAGGTTTGAATGAACTTGTCGTTAATATCGGTGAGGATGCCGTTCTCGTCGTAGAATACCATGTCAATGATTGATGAGTTGAACACGTTTTTGTATCTGAGCAGCAGTTCTCGCTCACGTTCACGCTGTTGTTTCTGGTTGGTGATGTTGTGCTGCACACCCATGATAATGGTGGGCTGGTTCTTTGCATTACGTTCCAGCACGGTGACAATTACTTCGTAGCGCTGTTGTTCGCTTCCGTTGGTCTTTGGACCATGCATCTTCAGTGTGGAAGTGGTCTTCTTGCCGTCGCGCAAACTGAATATCTCAGTACGTAGTTCCTCGAAGTCATCGCGGTTGAAGAAACGTGAGAAGTCGATGGGCGTGTAATCGTTGTTCTCCAGCTGTCCTTGCGCATTCAGACGTGTGTAGCGACGTGTTGCGACATCGTATATCCATACCTGTGTGCCCTCACCTTGCAGAATGTTGGCCAGTCGGCTATTGTTTGCCTGAATGAGCTTCGACTCTTTCATCTGCATTCGTCGATAGAGCCTGTCGTAATAAATCAGTGCACTCACAATGACGGTAAACACTATAATGCCTGGCCACATGAATGACCAGATGCTGAAGAGTGCAGTGCCGTCTATGGTGGTTAGTAGCGTGAGTGTCTGCATATAGGAGTTTTATGTTATTGGGCATACAAAGATACGTAAAATCGGACAAACAACCAAGTGTTTGTCCGATTTTTTTCGTTTTACAGCGTTATTTCTCCACTGCCATAACAGTGATGGTGTTCAGCATCGTAAACGACGCAGAACTGTCCTGGGGCTACACCGTGAATGGGCTTCTCGGCATGGATGACGGCTTCTCCCTGGCCAATAGCAGTGAATTGTCCTTTGATAAATTCTGGTGTATGCCTTATCTTGAACGTTATCGCTGTAGGTGTAGTAGGTGTGGTAGGCAAGGGCAGTGTCAGCCAGTGCAGGTCGTGCACCTTGAAGTCCTGACTATAGGCCGACTCAGGGTCGTAGCCATGACTCACGTAGAGTGTGTTTGTTGACATGTCCTTCTTTACTACAAACCATGGACCACCGCCAAAGCCCAGTCCGTGGCGCTGGCCAATGGTGTGGAACCAGAGTCCACGATGTTGTCCAATCCTTTTCCCTGTTTCCAGCTCTATCACTTCGCCAGGCTGCTCGCCTAAATAGTGGCGTACGTAGTCGTTGTAGTTTATCTTGCCTAAGAAGCAAATGCCCTGCGAGTCCTTGCGGTGGGCAGGTGCCAAGTGTTCCTGCTCGGCTATCTGGCGCACCTCGTCCTTCATCATTCCACCAATGGGGAACAGCGCCTTTTTCAGTTGCCAGTCGTATATCTGTGCCAGAAAGTCCGTCTGGTCCTTCACTGGGTCAGGGCAGGTACATAGCCAGGTGATACGTTGGCTGTTGGCTGTTGGCTGTTGGCTGGCATCTAAAGCACAATTGCTGATCGTCTCTACCTCCGTTCTTGCATAGTGGCCTGTGGCTATGAAGTCATAGTCCTTGCCGGCTTTCTCGTCGAACGCCCCAAACTTAATGAGTCGGTTGCACATCACGTCAGGGTTAGGAGTCAGTCCTGCACGAACCTTGTCCATGGTGTAGCGTGTCACCCGCTCCCAATAGTCATGGTGGCAGTCAACTACCTCCAGACGGCAGCCGTACTTATGAGCCACACTGGTGGCCATTTCCAGGTCTTCCTCCATAGAGCAGTCCCACTGTGCGTCATTGTCGCTTTCTGGTGTGGCTCCTATCTTGATGTAGTAGCAGTCGGGCTTCAAGCCTTGCCGGCATAGCTCGTGCAGTGCTACGGCACTATCGACGCCCCCTGACAGCAATAATGCAATGCGCTTATCCTTCAGTTCTTCTTTCTTCATGACTGCAAAGGTAGTGTAAAATAAGCGAAAAACCAAAGGAAAAGATGATTTTCTTTGGTTTATGTAAAAGTATCATTGTCATTACGACAAAAGTTATAAATTTGTACGTCATATCAAAACTATAACCACTATATAATATTATTAATATATTATTTATAATATATTAATAATATTAACTATAATAACTATACTGACATGACGTGAAAAATTAAAAACTTTTGTCGTAATGTAAATGGTACACGTTGCAAGAATAGAATGGAGTAAGCCGTTTGGCATGAGAAACATATAGGGTCTGCTCTTGCTAAACGGCTTATAGCTCATTTCAAATGGCTTCAAACTATCTGTTATACATAGGTCAAACTGGCTGCCAGCATAGGTGTTTCTCACACTTTAATGCCTTGCCACAAGTAGTTCCTCTGTGTGGTGTTCGCCAGAGCCAATGGTACTGCTTTGTAAGGTGTTGACGTTTCCTTTGAGAGTCACGTCACCAGAGCCATGAACGGTACTTTGTACGTTGCCACAGTTGTTGAGCGTCATCTTCACGTCGCCAGAGCCACGCAAGTTGATATTGGTACTTTGGGCACCCTCGACAGCCATCTTCACATCGCCAGAACCAACAAGTTCAACAGACGAGGATCCTGTGCGAACATGCTTCACTTCGATGTCGCCAGACCCCATGAGCTGTGTTCCTACTCGATCGCAGATGATGTCGTCGAACTCGATGTCGCCAGAGCCTCTTAGTTCAATGTTCAGGTTATCGGTGTCTAAGTGACCTTGGCAATAGAAGTCGCCAGACCCTAACAACTTGATTTCTATGAGGTCAGGTGATGTGACAAAGACCTTGATGTCCTCGCCGTCCATGAATTGCAGGTTTTTAACCTGGTTCATGATGTTGTTTTTCAGACAGACGGTGAGCTTGCCGTCTTCTACTTCCGTCTCAACATATTCTATTATGTCTTGAGGTGCTTCTACTCGAATGGAGATGGAGTCACCCTGTGTATAGTAGATGGATGGTGACCCCAACAGTTCGATGCGTTCGAACGTTGCCACGTGGCGGTTGGCCTCCTTTAAAGGTTGGGCTGGTTCGTGACTGGTAGAGATGTAGCATGAGCTGAAAAAAAGGCTCGTCAGCAAAAGTAATGTTGCAATTGTCTTCATACGTTTCGTTGCTTTTTAGAGTTATTTCTGCCTATTTGACGTACGTTTCGGCAAGAAAGTTGCAATGAAAGTAAAAAAACTTAGAACTTGAAGTGCATTTGGAATCTCACACCATGCTTATGCGCAGTAGGAAGGTCGTTGTAGTTCAGACGACGGACATACTCCACATGGAAGAACTTCAGGATGTTGTGGATGCCGAGTGACAGCTCCCAATAAGGTTGTTTGGGGTCGAGAACATAGGCACCTTCGGGGAAGGCCATGAGCAGGTCGCTGCCTGCATTCTCTTCAAGGAAGGGATTGTTCTTGTCGGACAATGACCCCCACAGGCAACGCACGCTGATCCACTCGCGCCATTTGAGTTTCTTCAAGAGAGGTATGCGGTTGAAGAGTTTTCCTGTCAAGTCCCAATAGACCTGAGCAGAGACAAAGCGATCAGTGGGGAACTCCATATTGTTGATGGCTTCGAAGGAGTGGCCTTTGACAATGTACGACAGATTGGTCTCTGGCATGATGAGCAGAGGGTAGGGTACTCGATTCCACTGGATGCCGGCTTTGATGACCCAGTCCATCTTACCCCACGAGGCAAGCCAGAAACGCTTGAAGACCGATGCTTCAGTGTAGTTGTAGTTGTAGTCGCCACCCAACAGGTTCTTCACACCCATGGTATGGCTCAGGGTGAGCACTGGAGCGTCGAGATTGACCTTGGTGCGTCGTTGCTTGGTGTTGACATACGTGGCACCTGGACAGTACTCCAGCTCAGCCCTCAGTTCTGTGGTACGCAGTCGGACGCTCTGCTGGTCTTCTAATGACAGGCTGGCATCATAGAGCGACAGTGGTGTAAAGCGCAGTGTGCCAGCAGCCTCGTTCTCTTCGGTTTTCAGGCTGAGTGTGGTTTTCAGTCCAATGTCCTCTTCGCGTTCGAAGACCAGTTGCTGACGGTTGTAGAACATCATCTGGTTGACTTTCGACCATTTGAACGCAGTGAAGACGTTATCCTTGTCAGTGCTAAGGAACTTGTCGGAAGGTGACATCACGTCGTAGGTTGATGTGAATGTCAGTGCACGTTTTGGAAACTCCTCTGGCAGGTATTCCTTGGCATTGAACGAATAGGTTATTTCGCCCTTGTAATAGTTCTTGTGGCTCTTCCAGCCTCGTGCATAATAGCCGTTGACGAACCAATGTGGATTCAGGTTGGCCGTGGTTTGTCCGCTCAGGCGTGTTCGCAGTCCGTCAACGAAGTTGGTAGTGATGATGGTGTTGATAGGGCCAATGTCAATCTTCGATGGCGTGCTGGTCTCTACGTAGTTTTCCACCAGCAGTTTCAATCCGAAGTTGATGTACTTGAAACCCTTGATTTGTGAGATGTTGTGTACGAAATCATCCATAGCCCCTTCGCTCTTCGTTAAGTCAACCTGACGGTAGCGCGACCAGAAGTCGGCACCTCGTGTTGCAGCATCGGCACGTTTCACGTCTTTCTTCTTGCCACGGAACAGGTTGCGAGGGAATTCTTCGAACGAGTAGTCTGTCAGGCGAGTGGTACGTATGACGAGTGCCTTGGTGAGGAAATCCATCAATTTCAGCTCTGCCACTACGTCATCTACGCTGAGCACCCATGTGCTGTCAGGCAGCATGTTGAACTCCTGCTCAATCCTGACATTGTCAATGAAGTTTACGTCGCTCTTCTTGGGTATGGTGAGTTCGCAGCGCTTCACCTGGTAGCTGGAGTCTGCCAGAATGTAGATGTCGCCACGAAATCCGAAATCCTGCTGGTTGTTAGGCATGAAGTGGAGGTGTATGCAACGGTCGCGCTCCACATATGTCGTGTCTTCTATGTAAAAGCGATAGAAGCTGATGGCACCCCTTCCTATGGGTGATGTGAATGGGTGTTGCAACAGTCGTATCTGGTCGTCGTAGATGTTGACATCAGTAAACACGTCCTGTAGCACAGTGTTGAGAATGTCGCCAGTCTGGAAAAACTCGCTCACGCCTTTTGACTGCTGACCAATGACAATATTCTGCTGGCGTCGTGGGTGCTTGCGATAGAGGGTTTGCGTCACCGTTTCATCAACTTGTACAGGAAGTATGAGCTTTTGGGTATAGGAGCAAACCTCCACTTGGTTCTTCAGCCAGTCAGCATTCTTGTACTTCGGGTCTTCCATCATCGATGGCGTAATGTCGTTGACGGCAAGCGTAATCTTCTGATACTTATTGTATTGGTAGAAGTCGCGATTCTCGAGGATGGTCTGCTTCTTGTGCTCAATAACCTTGCGCATCAGTTCCACGGCAGGGTTGTTCTTGCGGCTGTAGCGCTGTCGGCTGGCAGTCACTATAACATCGCCGAGCACTTTAGAGTCAGGACTCAGACGAATGATGAGTGGCACAGTGGTTTGCGATGTGACGTTGATTGACTGCGAGATGTAGCCCATGGCACTGAATGTCAGTTTCCACCCATGATGTCGTGCCACCTTGAATCGTCCGTTTACGTCGGCTGCTGCACCTACGGAGTGTCCATAATAATAAGCACTGGCCATGGGAATGCTGTCTCCATTGCTGGCATCGAGTACTTGACCAGTCAGGAAACGCTGTGCAAAAGTCGGCATGGCTGCTGTCATCAGAAGCAGTAATGCACAAAAAGTTATTATCTGACGTCGCGTGGAGGATGCCATAGTTCTTGTCTTGAGGGGTGGTAAAACTATTTGTTCTTCAACTCTATCCAGAAGGTTGAACCGCTGCCTTCCTGGGAGTCAACTCCTATGTGAGCATCCATTGACTTTGCAATGGAACGGCAGATGGGTAGTCCAAGACCTGTGCCAGGAATGAACTCGTCGAGTTTGACGAAATGGTTGAATATCTTGTCTTGTTTATCTGTTGGTATGCCTTTGCCTGTGTCGCGTACCCAAATGCGTGTGTAGTCACCAGGCATCTGATCGTAACCCAGCGTAATGCTTCCTTTCTCTGTGAACTTGATGGCATTGTGCATATACTGGTCCAAAACCTCGGATATGCGCATACGGTCGCTGACAATTTGCTTCGGCTTTTCGCTTACTAAGGCGATGATGTCGATGTCGGCATTTGTGTTCGTCGAACGGAACTGCTCGGCTTTTTCCTTCAGGAGCATGTTCAGGTCGAAAACATCCTTGTGTATTGGCTGTGCGCCTGCTTCAAGCTTTGAGATGTTGACAATGTCGTTGATCATGCGCAGCAGTTTATGGTTGTTTTCCTGGATGAGCGAAATGAGTTGTACTCGTTCTTCCTTGTTCTCCACCATGGGTAGTATGTCGCTGAAGCCGACAATGGCGTTCAGAGGTGTGCGTATTTCGTGACTCATGTTAGCCAGGAAGGCCGATTTCAGACGGTCGCTCTCTTCTGCCTTGTTACGTGCAGACGTCAGTTCTTCTTCAATGCGCTTCTGTTCGTCTATACGTCGCGATGTTCCAATGATTTCCAATGGCTGTCCGTCATCATCCCGTTTGCCTATCATGGCATAGGTCTCGCCCCAATAGACGATATCGGAATGAGGAAGCTTCATCCTGTATTCTTCGTGTATCTCGTCGATGGTTCCCTCAATCAGTTGTTGCAATGAGTGCTGTGTGCGTTCAGCGTCTTCGGGTACCAGATGGTTGAACACGTCGTCAACATCCGTCCCAGAAGCAGGCGAGTAGCTGTTGCTGTCTCGGTAATCGCTGTCAAAGGTAACGGTATATGACAATACATCCAATTTCCATGTGGCAAGTTTCATGGCTTTAAGCACAAGGTCGTACTCGACGTTCTGCTTGTTCATGGTCTCCAGCAAATTCAGTTCTTCCTGCAAATGCTTCTGCTCACGTCGTTGCCACAGCAATATCAACCCAGCAGCCACGATGATTAATGCTCCGATAATCCACATGAGAAAGTCGGAGCTTATCTTCATCAATAATAGAATTTCCGATAGATACATCTTGGCTATAAGTTCATTGATATGGTGCAAAATTACAAATAATTTTGGAATAATGAAATAATTAGGCGTTTTATTTTGCTTTTTTGGGTAAATAGTCGTACCTTTGCACCATATTTATTATTATAATGGAACAAACATTCGAAATGATAGCCAAAACCTTTATGGGCTTAGAGCCCGTTTTGGCGAAAGAATTAACCCAATTGGGGGCTAACAACGTGCAGATAGGTCGTCGCATGGTGTCTTTTACTGGTGACAAAGAACTCATGTATCGGGCTAATTTCCAATTACACACTGCTATTCGTATTCTTAAGCCTATTAAGCATTTTAAGGCTTCTTCGGCCAACGATGTTTATGAACAGGTGAAACAGATTGACTGGACGCAATACCTGACACTCGAGCAGACGTTCGCTGTCGATTCTGTGGTGTTCAGCGACGAGTTCAGACACTCAAAGTTCGTGTCATATAAGGTGAAGGATGCAATAGCCGACCAGTTTCGTGAGCGTACTGGGAAACGTCCTAATATCAGTGTGGCCAATCCGGACATACGCCTGAACATGCACATAGCCGAGGATAAATGTACGTTGTCGCTCGATTCCAGTGGCGAGTCGCTCCATAGAAGAGGCTATCGCCAGGAGTCTGTGGAGGCACCCCTGAACGAGGTGCTTGCAGCTGGAATGATTCTGTTGACAGGTTGGAATGGTGACACCGACTTCATTGACCCCATGTGTGGTAGTGGAACATTGCTTATTGAGGCAGCACTCATTGCACATAACATGGCTCCAGGACTATTCAGAAAGGAGTATGCCTTTGAGAAATGGGCTGATTTCGATCGAGAGCTCTTCGACGACATCTACAATGACGACAGCCAGGAGCGTGAGTTCAATCACCATATTTATGGCTACGACATCGACATCAAGGCAGTCAATACGGCACGTCTGAATGTACGTGCAGCCGGTTTGACAAAAGATATCACAGTGGAAGAGGCCGACTTCAAGAACTTCGTCCAGCCAAAACACAAGAGCATCATGGTGACCAATCCTCCCTATGGAGAGCGCATCTCAACACCTGACCTCATGGGTACATATAAAATGATAGGTGAACGTCTGAAACATCAGTTCGTCGATAATGATGCCTGGGTGCTGAGCTACAAGGAAGAGTGTTTCGAGCAGATAGGACTCAAGCCCAGCATCAAGATTCCTCTTTATAATGGATCCTTGGAGTGTGAGTTCCGTAAGTACCAGATCTTTGGTGGAAAGCTCAAGGTCTTCCGTGCAGAAGGAGGCACAGTGAAGACGGAAGAAGAGAAACGGCAGATGGCAGAGAAACACCGTTTCAAGAAAGAACGTGAATTCAAGAAGCGCATAGAGGAACAGGAGGAGAATGAAGAAGCTGACATCCGCTCGTTTAAGTTCCATACACTTGAACGCAAGTCAGCTGACAGTACGAGAAACAGTAAGCTACGCATGACGGCCAAGCGTGACGGTCATGAACACTTCGACCGTAGTGGTGGAAAGAAATTCAATAAGCCAGGACGTGACTTCAATAAAAAGAACAAGAGATTCAGAGATGAGAACGATTAAAAATCTGGTGACACTGTTCACCCTGCTTGCCATGCTACTCCCCATGAATGCCCAAACCAAGCTCTTCACACTGGAAGACCTGAACTACGGTGGCAGTAATTTCTACAATTTACAGCCACAGAATCTTTACCTGACGTGGTGGGGCGACCAGATGATGTACTTGGATGCTGAAGAAGGTGGCAAATATGATACCAACGGACAGCGTACCACGTGCTTCTCTCTCTCTGACATTGAAGGAACGTGGCATAGTGCCTACTCTGCCGAATATCCCTATGCCGACCAGCCACTGGTGTTGTTAGACAATCATAGGCAGCGAGTGCTCTTTGACTTCGAGAAGAAACAGACAGTATGGAGACAAACCAGTAGGGGAGAGTCGAATAGCGACTGGAACAAGGTGTCTAAGGCTGTTGCTTACGTCAAGAACAATCAGCTCTATGTGCGTACGTCAGATGATATGGAACATCAGTTGACCACTGATGGCAGTCGTGAAATAGTTTATGGACAGAGTGTACACCGTAACGAGTTTGGCATCACCAAAGGCACCTTCTGGAGTCCTGATGGCATGCAGCTGGCATTCTACCGCATGGATCAGTCGATGGTAACTGACTATCCACAGGTGGATATTTTTAATAGGACGGCACAATATGAACCAGACAAATATCCTATGGCTGGAGAAACAAGCCATTTGGTCACTGTTGGCGTCTATAACCTAACGACCAAGAAAACCGTCTATCTGCAGGCAGGAGACCCTACGGACCGTTATTTCACCAATATTGCTTGGAGCCCAGACTCAAAGACCATTTACATGTTTGAGCTCAATCGTGATCAGAACGACTGTCGTCTCGTCAGCTACGATGCCACAACTGGTGAGCGAAAAGCCGAGCTTTATCGTGAGACGAGTGACAAATATGTTGAGCCACTGAACCCCATTGTGTTCCTTCCGTGGAATGCCGACCAGTTTATTATGCAAAGTCAGCGTGATGGTTTTAACCATCTCTATCTGTACAATAAGTCCGGAAAGCTGATCAAACAACTAACGCAAGGGGCTTTCGTCATTATGGAAGTGGTAGGCTTCAACAAGAAAGACCGTAGTGTCATTGTTCAGGCTAATAAGAATCATCCGCTATGCCATAACCTCTTTGCGGTTAATACGAGCAATGGAAAAATGACGCCACTCGACAATGGAAGGGGCGTGCATAACGCCATTCTGAGTGAAAGTGGACAGATGCTCATTGACAAATACTCCGAGCCCGATGTGCCTCGTGTCATTAACGTGGTAAATACCTCCAATGCCAAGGCACACACAACTACACTGCTGACGGCTGAAGACCCATGGAAAGCAAAGGGATTTCAGATTCCTTTGTTCGAAAATGGTTCGCTCAAAGCTGCTGATGGCACGACAGACCTTTATTGGCGTATGGTGAAGCCTGCCAACTTTGACCCTACGAAGAAGTATCCGACAGTTATCTATGTCTATGGCGGACCTCATGCCAACAACGTACAAGCTTCGTTCCGATGGTATAGTCGTTCGTGGGAGACCTATATGGCACAGAAAGGATATATTGTATTTATATTGGACAATCGGGGTAGCCAATATCGTGGACGTGACTTTGAACAAGCAACCTTCCGACAGCTCGGACAAATAGAAATGCAAGACCAGATGCAAGGTGTGGCATACTTGAAGAGCTTACCATACGTCGATGCAGAGAAAATTGGTGTGCACGGATGGTCGTTTGGAGGCTTCATGACCATTTCACTGATGGTTAACCATCCTGATGTGTTCAAGGTGGGTGTCGCTGGTGGACCAGTTATCGACTGGAAATGGTATGAGGTGATGTATGGTGAGCGTTATATGGACACACCACAGTCGAATCCTGATGGCTATAAGAAGACATCATTGCTTCATCAGGCAAAGAACTTGCGTGGAAAACTGCAGATTATTACTGGATACAATGATGATACTGTAGTGCCACAGCACTGTCTGTCGTTCCTCGCTGCTTGTATAGAGGCAGGGACACAGCCAGACTTCTTCGTCTATCCTGGTGAGCCGCATAACATGCGAGGGCACCAGAGTGTGCACTTGCACGAACGTATTACCCAATACTTTGAAGACTATTTGAAATAATTACAGCAACAAAGATACCATCGTATGAAAATATTACTTTTAGGAAGTGGAGGGCGTGAACACGCTTTGGCATGGAAAATAGCGCAGAGTAAGAAATGTGAGAAACTTTACATAGCACCTGGCAATGCTGGAACAGCTGACTGTGGAGAGAATGTTGCCATGAAGGCTGATGACTTTGAAGCTATCAAGACGTTCTGTGTGAATAATAACATCGACATGGTGGTCGTAGGACCTGAAGACCCACTGGTAAAAGGCATCTATGACGACCTGCGCAATGATGAGCGCACACAAGGTATTCCTGTTATAGGACCATCTAAACAAGGTGCTGTGCTCGAAGGGTCAAAAGATTTTGCAAAGGCGTTCATGCAGCGTCACGGCATCCCCACTGCCCGTTATGCCACCTTCGATGGTGAACATGTAGAGGAGGGACTGAAATTCCTGGAAACACTGCAGCCTCCTTACGTATTGAAGGCCGATGGCTTGTGCGCAGGTAAGGGCGTGCTTATCTTGCCAACGCTCGACGAGGCAAAGAATGAACTGTGCGAAATGTTGGGAGGCATGTTTGGCAATGCGTCCAGCAGGGTGGTCATTGAGGAATTTCTTAGTGGCATCGAGTGTTCTGTCTTTGTGCTGACAGATGGTGAGCACTATCAGATACTGCCAGAAGCCAAGGACTATAAGCGCATTGGCGAGCATGACACTGGTCTTAACACTGGTGGCATGGGTAGCGTCAGCCCTGTGCCATTTGCTGATAAAGAATGGATGCAGAAGGTTGAAGACCGTATCATACGTCCAACTGTTCTTGGACTGAAGGAAGAACATATTGATTATAAAGGATTTATATTCTTCGGTCTTATCAATGTTGAGGGAAATCCGATGGTTATCGAGTATAACTGTCGTATGGGTGACCCTGAAACAGAAACGGTGATGTTGCGATTGAAGTCCGACATTGTAGATTTGTTCGAAGGTGTGGCAAAAGGAAACCTTGATGAGTGTGAAGTTGTCTTCGATGAGCGTGCTGCCGTATGCGTTATGTTGGTAAGTGGTGGTTATCCGGAAGCCTATAAGAAAGGCTATCCCATCACTGGTATTCAGCAAGTGGAGGGTTCCATTGTGTTCCATGCCGGTACTACATTCGATGCAGAACATCAGCAGGTCGTGACCAATGGCGGGCGAGTTATCGCAGTGTCTTCGTATGGTAAGGACAAGGCTGAGACATTACAAAAGTCGTTCACAGAGGCACAGAAGATACAATTTACTGACAAATATTTCAGACGTGACATTGGGGCGGACCTGTAACCGAGGTTCTTTTTCATGATAAAACGTACACAAAATAAGATAGCGGAAAGTCGTACGACACTACCAGTCGTAGTGTCTTATGCCATTCTTATATGGATGGCAGCAGGACTTCTAACCCATAACTGGTGGATTCAGTTTGCTTGTTTCTTGGTATCCAGCTATCTCATGGTCGAGCTCAATAACCAGAATGCGCTGATTCGCATCTATTCTCGTATGGTGTCATGCTCATTTCTGGTGCTTTCGTGTGCAGGCAATTTCCTTTTCCCATCGTTAGAGACCGCATTGGGACAGCTATGTTTCATCTGTTTCCTTCTATTGCTCTTCAGAACTTATCAGGACAAAGCTTCGCCAGGAGGGACGTTCTATGCGTTTGTGATGATGGGACTTGCAAGTCTGGTCCATGTACGTGTGTTCTTTTTCGTGCCACTCTTTTGGCTGTTCATGGCTTTTAAGATACAATCGCTATCATGGCGGTCGTTCTTTGCCTCCCTCTTTGGGTTGCTGTTACCCTACTGGTTTGCAATGGCTTATATGGCTTATATGGCTGATTTCTCGCCAATACTTGAGCATTTCCAACAATTGGGCTATGTTGAATTCCCCTTTGCTTACGATTCGTTGAGCCTGCAACAGGTGCTTTTTTACCTGCTCCTCGTCGTTATCGTTGCTATTGGAAGCATTCATTATCTGCGTACACGCTTTAAGGACAAGATACGGACAAGGATGTTGTTTGACTGTTTTATCATCACAGCAGTTACAGCACTTGTACTGTTGGCCATCCAACCCCAGCACTTTACCCTGTTACTGCCTATCAGTATCGTGTGTGCCAGCCCACTCATCGCTCATTTCCTGGCACTGACAAGTACGCGATGGACCAATATCGTGTTTCACGTCATTATCACATCACTGCTCGCCCTTACCGCCTTTAATCTATGGATGCTTTCTTCCAACTCTTAAGCGAATGGGGATATGGAGGAATGTTTATAGCCGCATTCCTCGCTGGCAGTGTGCTACCCTTCAATAGCGAGACGCTCATGGCGGCACTCTACTTGGCAAAGCTTAACCCTTGGGGACTCATCTTCTGGGGAACTTTAGGCAATGTGCTGGGGTCGGTCTTTAACTATTATATTGGCCGTTTGGGTAAGATGGAATGGATAGAACGCTGGTTGAAAGTGAAACCAGAGAAGCTACAGAAAGCGCAGCGATGGGTTGCCAAATATGGTGCATGGATGGGATTGCTGGCATGGATACCACTATTGGGCAGTGCCATTACCGTAGCCTTAGGGCTTATGCGTTCTAATGCCCCACTGACGTTTACTGCCATCACTATAGGCAAACTGGTACGTTACATCTTGGTAATTTATGGAACCAGCCTCTTTGTGTAACCTATTGCTTGTTAACGAAAACAAAAACTTTACATTTTTTTTTGCCATTCGCATAGATTACTGTACCTTTGCACACATTATTTATAAATAATAACAAATTAAGAATGAAACAATTCAGATTGGTGGATAATGCACTCGGCTGGTTGGCGTTTCTTATAGCAGCCGTATGTTATTGCTCCACTATTGAACCAACTGCATCGTTCTGGGATTGTCCAGAATTCATTTCTACTGGTTATAAACTGGAAATAGGACACCCACCGGGTGCGCCGTTCTTCATGCTTACAGCCAACCTGTTCTCACAATTGGTTAGTGACCCCAGCCAAGTAGCGTTTATGGTGAACATCATGAGTGCGTTGCTTTCTGCTGCCACTATTCTGTTCTTGTTCTGGACGGTAACCCATCTGGTGCGGCGACTGCTCATTGACAGTTGGGACGAGTTGACTACGGCTAAGATGATTGCCATTGAAGCTTCTGGTATGGTAGGCGCACTGATATATGCGTTCAGCGATACATTCTGGTTCTCTGCCGTGGAAGGTGAGGTATATGCCTATTCTTCTGCGTTCACTGCTGTCGTCTTCTGGCTTATACTGAAGTGGGAAGACCATGCTGATGAGCCTCATGCAGACCGTTGGCTTGTTCTCATATTTTACATGACAGGTCTGAGCATTGGTGTTCACCTGCTGAATCTGCTTTGTTTGCCTGCCATCGTTCTGGTATGGTATTATCGTCGTCACGAGTCGCAGGATGCGTCGAAGGATCTGAAAGGCTCGCTTATTGCACTGACATTCTCTGTCCTTATATTGGCAGGTGTGCTCTATGGTGTAGTACCAGGCATCGTGCGTGTTGGCGGTTGGTTTGAACTGTTGTTTGTCAACGTTCTCGGCTGTCCTTTCAATACAGGCGAAATTATTTACATCGCTTTGTTGATAGCTATTATCATTTGGGCAATCTATGAAACATTTGCCGGCCATAACCAGCTGCGTCAGAACATTGCCTTCGTATTGTCTGTAGGCATGCTGGGCATTCCGTTTATCGGACATACGTGGCTGACCATTGTGGGCGGTATCGCTATCCTTATTGCACTGTGGTTCTTCCTGCATTATAAGCGTGACGGTAAGCAACTCATCAGCACGCGGCTGAAGAATACATCGTTGCTTTGCATGCTGATGTTGATGATAGGTTATTCCAGCTATGCACTGATTGTGATTCGCTCGGCAGCCAATCCACCAATGGACCAAAACTCTCCAGAAGATATCTTCACGCTGGGAGAGTATCTGAGTCGTGAACAGTATGGTACACGTCCTTTGTTCTATGGTCCTGCATATACTTCTCAGGTAGAGTGGCAGAAAGAAGGTAACATGTGTCGTCCAGTCGTTGACAAGGGCGCACCTATCTACCAGCGTAAGGAGAAGGCATCTGCTGACGAGAAAGACCAATACTTCGTCGTTACTACCAAAGACCAGTATAAATACGCTCAGAACATGTTGTTCCCACGTATGTATAGCCCTGATCATGCGCAGGCGTATGAACAGTGGATGAATGGTGTCGATGGCAGTGAAGTTCCTTACGACCGGTGTGGCGAGGAAGTGATGGTCAAGGTGCCTTCGCAGATTGACAATATATGGTTCTTTATCACTTACCAGTGTAACTTCATGTATTGGCGCTACTTTATGTGGAATTTTGCAGGCCGACAAAACGATATTCAAGGTAATGGCGAACCAGAGCACGGTAACTGGATATCGGGCATTCCGTTTGTGGACAACTTGCGACTTGGTAACCAAGATATGTTGCCTGACGACCTGAAGAATAATAAGGGACACAACGTCTTCTACTGCCTGCCACTGATACTTGGACTCCTTGGACTGTTCTGGCAGTCACTGATGAAGCAGCAGAAGGGTATTCGACAGTTCTGGGTGGTCTTCTTCTTGTTCTTCATGACCGGACTTGCTATTGTCATTTACTTGAATCAGACACCCAATCAGCCACGTGAGCGCGACTATGCCTATGCAGGTTCGTTCTACGCTTATGCTATATGGTGTGGTATGGGTGTAGCAGCCATCTACGAGATGTTGCGTCGTTGCCTGAAGAAGGTCAACCCAGTAGCCTTGGCTGTTACTGTTGGCGTTATCACATTGTTGGTTCCTATACAGATGGTTAGTCAGACATGGGACGACCACGACCGTTCAGGACGTTACACCTGTCGTGACTTTGGACAGAACTATCTCATGTCACTGCAGAAAGATGGTTATCCTATCGTCTTTACCAATGGCGATAACGACACCTTCCCGCTATGGTACAATCAGGATGTGGAAGGAGTACGTACCGATGCGCGTGTCTGCAACCTCAGTTATTTGCAGACTGACTGGTACATCGACCAGATGATACGTCCTGCTTATGACTCACCTTCGTTGCCTATTACTTGGCCACGAATAGAGTATGCAGGTCGCACCAACGACTATGTCCGTGTAGATCCGTCGCTGAAGGACTATATTCGTCAGCTTTATGCGGAGTATCCTGAGGATGCAAAACAACTCTTTGGTGACAATCCGTTCGAGTTGAAGAATGTTCTTAAGGTATGGGTCCGTAATGAGGTTAATGACCAGCAACGTGAAGTGAAGAAGCTCATCATTGGCGAGGATGGTAGCGATTTGCACATCATACCTACTGATACGCTTTACATGACTATTGACAAAGATGCCGTACGCCAGAGTGGTATGCTGATGCAAGGTGATTCCATTCCTGACAAGATGGTCATCTCGTTGAAAGGTCGTAGTGGCTTGGTGAAGAATGACCTGATGATGCTTGAGATGATATCACAGGCAAACTGGAAACGTCCTATTTATGTAGCAATGACCGTAGGCAGCGGCAACTATATGAACCTGGGTGACAATTTCGTTCAGGAAGGCCTCGTCAACCGCATTACACCGTTCACGACCAATGTCGCTGGTGCAGAAACGTTCGACGTCGATAAGACTTACGATGTCGTTATGAACAAGTTTAAGTTCGGTGGACTTGATAAAGAAGGACTCTATCTTGACGAGACGGTCATGCGTATGTGCTATACTCACCGTCGTATCTTTGCCCAGTTAGCCAGCAAGTTGGTTGAAAAGGGCCGCCATGCTGATGCTAAGAAGGTATTGGCATATAGCGAGAAGATGATTCCTACTTATAATGTTCCTGACTGTTATGATTCTGGAACGCTGGAGATAGCACAGGCTTATATGGCTGTAGGTGACAGGAAAATGGCAAAGACCCACATAAAGAACTTGTGGAAACGCTCGTCTCAGTATATAAACTACTACTATAATCAAGCCGATGTGTGGTTCCTGTCTTCACAAAGAGAGTTGATGGTCAACTTCTATGTTCTGGAGAGTTGCGCAGAATTAGCAAAGCGTATGGACCCATCATGGGCAAAGGAGTTCCAGGTAATGGAGTTTGTTAGTCCAAAGTGGCAGCGCTCTTCCAATATTGTCAAGCAAAACATGAGTAGTGGTCGTGTGCTTTCGGCCGATAATGAAAACTACATGCATTTCTTTGTGCTACAGCACTTGAATTTGATTGTAGAGTCAGCTGATGCTACACTATCAGAAAAGTATATGGACGAACTCATCCAACTGATGAGCCGTTATAAGGAACTGGGTGGTCATCTGGAGTAATTGCTGTGGTTATCTGATGCTACACAGACAAAGAAAAGAAACGAAAAGCGTATGTTCATAGAGCAACCGGCAAAATGGCTGCGATGGATATTTCCAAAAGCCGTGTGGCGAATGGATCCGACGGAGAAAGCTGTTTATCTGACTTTCGACGACGGACCCATTCCCGAGGCTACGCCGTTTATTCTTGACACCCTGAAGCAATATGATGTGAAAGCCACTTTTTTCATGGTAGGTGACAATGTGTCGAAACACCCGGAACTTTACCAACGTATCAAGGACGAAGGTCATCAGGTAGGCAATCATACGCATAATCATTTAGGAGCTTTCAAGCATTGGACAGTAACTTATATTGTCAATACCATTAAGGCAAACAAGCTGATTCATGCCCGTCTGTTCCGTCCCCCACATGGCATCATGCGTTGGAGTGAGTATTACTGGTTAGGCAAGCACTTCCGTATCGTTATGTGGGACTTGGTAACTCGCGATTATTCCAAATGGCTCACTGCAGAGGATGTTCTCAATAATGTAAAGAAATATGCCCGTAATGGCAGTATTATTACGTTTCACGACTCACTCAAAAGTATTGACAAACTACACTACGCTTTGCCCGAATCCATAAAATGGCTGAAGCAAGAGGGTTATTCCTTTAAGATTTTTGAGTGACATTGTCACGGTAATAACCCCAGAAAAAGAAACCAGACAACAGGGACCAGCAGTGCTGGCAGCAGGTTGAGCACCTTGCAGTCCTTCAGTTCCAACAACGATAGTCCGCTTCCTGTAATCATCAGTCCTCCCACGATGAGCAATTCTGCCATGAGTGCCTCACTCACTGCACTGCTTGATACTTCTGCTACTACGTAAAACAAACCTTGCCAAAGAAACAGAACGGGTGCTGCAAGCACCATTCCAAAACCATAGGTGGAAGCAAAGACGGTGGAAGAAACAAAATCCAGCGTGGCATTGGTAAATAAGAACGTATGATCGCCTTTCAGTGCAGAGATGACTGGTCCTAACATCGACAAGGGACCAATGCAGTATAACAGGATAGCAGTCCCCAGACCATCTGCCAGCGATGTGCCTTGCGATGGTTGTGAGCGTTTGTTGACCAGACGTTTGAAGTGTCCATCAATGTCGAGAGCCGTTCCTATAACCCCTCCCAGAGCCAGCGCAACGATGAATAATACTGGATACTGGCTTTTAGGGAAGTTAGTGATGCTGGCATTCAGTCCTATGGCCAGCGAGGCCAATCCCAGACCATTATAGAGTACTTGCTTATATTTTTCTTTAATGCCTCGATGCAGCAGTGTGCCTATAATGGTGCCGGCAACGATGGCTGCCGTATTGACAATGGTTCCAATCATTTTTTAGTTAAGTCTTTATTTGTGACTATAGTGGGTAGTCTTCGAAGGCGTACAGTGCTGTTGATAGATAGCGTTCACCAGTGTCGGGCAACAGTACAACGACGGTCTTTCCTGCATTCTCTGGTCGTTTCGCTATTTCTTTGGCAGCAAAGGTAGCTGCTCCTGACGAAATGCCTACCAGTAAGCCTTCCTGTTGTGCCAGTTGTCTGCCTGTGCGTATGGCGTCGTCATTTCCAACGGTGAATATTTCGTCAACCACAGTAGGGTCGAAGGTCTTTGGTATAAATCCTGCTCCGATACCTTGTATCATGTGAGGGCCGCTCTCCTTGCCACTAAGCACAGCCGACGTTGCTGGTTCCACAGCAATAATGCGTACCTGAGGATTCTTCTCCTTGAGTCTTCTGCCAATACCTGACACAGTACCTCCTGTTCCTACACCGGCAACGAAAATGTCAATCTTTCCGTCTGTTTGTTCCCACAGCTCCATGCCTGTTGTCTCGTAATGTTGCTGAGGATTGACCATGTTCTCGAACTGTTGTAGTATCACACTGCCAGGAATGCTTGCACGCAACTCTTCCGCTTCGCGTATGGCCCCATTCATACCATCTTTACCACTGGTTAGACGGACATCTGCGCCATAGGCTTTCACAAGGTTCCTACGTTCCTGACTCATGGTCTCAGGCATAGTGAGAATTAGTTTGTAGCCTTTGACGGCTGCTACCAGTGCCAGTCCTACGCCAGTGTTTCCACTGGTAGGCTCGATGATGGTAGCACCAGGTTTCAGCATGCCTTTCTGCTCAGCGTCTTCAATCATTGCCAACGCAATGCGATCTTTGACGCTGCCACCTGGATTAAAGAATTCTACCTTGGCTATAATGGGTGTCTGCAGTCCCTGTGACGTGGAGTATCGTTCCAGTTGAAGGAGTGGGGTATTACCAATCAGTTCGGTCAGTTGTTTTGCAATTTGTGCCATTCTTTGCTTGTAATTTGTTATTTCTTCGTGCAAAATTAGCCATAAGTTGGCAGACGACCAAAGTTTTCATAACTTTTTTTGGCCAAATGCTTGCAAGTTCAAAAATTAATAACTACATTTGTAAACTCGAAAAACTTAAAACATTGAAAATATGATTGACGTAAAAGCAACATTATCCTCAGCAGAGGAACGCATGGAAATGGCAGCAATGTTCTTGGAAGAAGAACTGAACCGCATTCGTGCTGGTCGTGCCAACGTAGCCATTCTTAGTGGAGTGAGAGTAGAGTCGTACGGGCAGAAAGTGCCCCTGAACCAGGTTGCCAATGTCTCAACACCTGATGCACGTACCATCGCCATCAAGCCATGGGACCGTAAGCAGATTAAGGACATTGAGAAGGCTATTATGGACTCTGACGTGGGCATTACACCTGAAAACAATGGCGAGATTATTCGTTTGGGCATACCACAGCCTACTGAGGAACGTCGTCGTGACTTGGTGAAACAGTGCAATAAGATTGCTGAGAAGGCGAAGGTCGAGGTGCGTAATGTCCGTGGCGACATTAAGGATAAGCTGAAGAAAGCTATCAAGGATGGCCTGAGCGAGGACAATGAGAAAGACGCCGAGCTGGAACTTCAGAAGTTGCACGACAAGTACATCAAGAAGCTTGACGAGCTCATTGAGGCGAAGAATAAGGAAATCATGACGGTATAGTCCGTTGATAACCAGTAATAGATAATTGAAAGGACTTGTCATAAAAAATACTGGCAGTTGGTACACTGTTCTGACGGATGATGGACTGACTGTCGATTGTAAGATAAAGGGAAACTTTCGGCTGCGAGGCATCCGTTCCACCAACCCCGTAGCGGTGGGTGATAGGGTAAGCCTCGCTCCAACCCTCTCCCAAGGAGAGGGAACTTCTGCCTTCATCACCGAGATTGAAGACCGTCGCAACTATATCATCCGTAAAAGCATCAACCTGTCAAAGCAAAGCCATATCATTGCGGCTAATGTCGATCAGGCATTGTTGGTGGTTACGGTCAATTACCCCCAGACATCAACAACGTTCATCGACCGTTTCCTGGCTTCTGCTGAGGCATATCGCATACCTGTCATTCTGCTGTTCAACAAAAGTGACTTGTTGGACAAGGATGAATTGCACTATCAGCAAATGATGATGACGCTTTACGACTCCGTTGGCTACCAGTGTATGGCTATTTCGGCTGAAACGGGGGAGGGGATAGACCAGCTGAAACCGCTCCTGCAGGACAAGATAACTGTGCTCAGTGGTAATAGTGGTGTGGGTAAATCAACACTCATCAATCGGCTGGTGCCCCACGTTAATCTGCGTACAGCAGACATTAGTGATGCTCATAATACAGGTATGCACACCACAACCTTCTCAGAAATGATTCCCCTCACGCCCAGTGTGGTTGACGGTTCTGACGTCAACAATACCTCCTGGCTCATTGACACACCAGGCATCAAGGGTTTTGGTACGTTTGATATGGAGCCGGAAGAGATTTCTGGGTATTTCAAGGAAATATTCCGGTTCTCAAAAGACTGTCGTTTCTCCAATTGTACCCATACTCACGAGCCAGGGTGTGCAGTACTGAAAGCTCTCGACGAACATTACATCGCCGAGAGCCGTTATCAAAGTTACCTCTCCATGCTTAACGACAAGGAAGAAGGTAAATATAGGGAAGCGTATTAAAACGCTTATTCTTATTTGATGGCTATGGTATATTCTGCCATGAATGAAGCGCCAGGCTGCAGGTGGTTCATCAAAGGTTTGTCCTTGAATTCACCATTGTAGCCGCGTGGATCACCGATGCCGTACCATGGTTCTATACACACAAAGGGAGCATGTTTGTCGAATGGACTCCAGAAGGCAATGACGGGTGTACGGAATTCTACGGTCACTGCCGGCTGATCGTCTTCGTCCAGCAATACTGCCTGTCGCACTTGGCTGCGATGAATCTTCACTGAGTCATTGCGAAAGAAATGGTTGTCGAACTCTATGACACCATAGTCAGCCTCTACTGGCACATCCTCCATGTCGTGTGAACCGTCAACATAACTCTTCAGTCCTACCAACGGTTTCTTGTTGTCCAGTGTGATGCAGCCTTCCAACTGGTCGCCTTCCTTCATGCCTGGCACGTTGAATGCCGGATGGCCGCCTATTTGAAAGTGAATATCTTTCGTGTCAGTATTCTCTACATGCCATATAACATGAATCTTATTGCCGTCAAGACGGTAGGTCACTGCCAAGTTGAAACAAAAGGGATAGACCTTCAGCGTCTCTTCTGACTCGTGTAATGCCAATGTCACGCGATCTGCTCCTTGACGTATGACCGTAAACTCCTTGTCGCGTGCAAAACCATGGCGTGGCAGGTGATACTCCTGACCATCCACCCTGTAGGTGTCGTTCTCTACACTGCATACCAGTGGGAAGAGAATAGGACTGCGACGTGGCCAGTACTTGGGGTTGCCCTGCCACAGGTATTCGGTCTCTTCTGCATCCTTGATGCTTTGCAGCTCTGCGCCTTTCGTCGCTACGACGATGGCGATGTGTTCGTTTCTCAGTTCTATCATATGCTTTTTATTCTGATTTGTCTTTCTTCTTCTTGGGCAGACGATTGGCTTTGCGCAATGCCTCGTTGATGATCCACTGAAGCTGGCCGTTGGTCGAGCGGAACTCGTCAGCTGCCCATGCTTCAATGGCACCCATCGTTTCAGCGTCAATGCGCAGAATAAAACTCTTCGTGTTACTCTTTTCTGCCATAAATCTCAAACCTTAATGGTTCAATGTCCCAGTGTTTACCACAGGCTGGGCCGACTCGTCACCACAGAGCACTACCAACAAGTTGCTCACCATGGCAGCCTTCTTGTCGTCGTCCAATTCCACAATGTCTTCGCTCGACAACTTGTCCAATGCCATTTTTACCATCGACACAGCACCCTCCACAATTTTCTCTCTGGCAGAAATGATGGCTGATGCCTGCTGACGGCGAAGCATGACGGCTGCTATCTCTGGTGCATAAGCCAGATAGTTGATGCGTGCCTCTACTACCTCAATGCCAGCCAGTGCCAGACGCTCGTCCAGTTTCAGTTCCAGTTGATCGTTTACCTCTTCAGCACTTGAACGCAGTGTGGGTTCACCCTCCTTGGTGTCCTCATCGTCGTAAGCATACTGACCTGCCACTTGTCTTAATGCGGCGTCGCTTTGAACGCGAACAAAGTTCTCCAGGGCATTCATCAGTCCCTTTGTGTCACTGCCCACAGCATTCGGATTCGATGCCATGGTTTGAGAATCCACCTCGAACAGTGCTTTGTACGTGTCTTTCAACTTCCATACCAGCACCAGTCCTATCATCACGGGGTTACCTGTCTTGTCGTTTACCTTGATGGGCTCGGCATCAAGGTTACGCGCGCGCAGGCTTACCTTTTTAGTACCATAGAAGGGGTTGATCCAGAAGAAACCCGTCTCAGAGAACGTGCCGCTGTACTTTCCGAACCATGTACACACCTTTGCCTCGTTGGGCTCCAGCTGTATAAGTCCGCACCATAATATAATACTTGTTAATAGTAATAGAGATCCACAGCCAAGTAGCCATCCTCCCAATACCTCATTCGTTTCTTCTGCCAACAAAACGATGCCGTAAATCATGGCTACTATTGAGCCAATCGTCAAAATCAAATTCAGGAACAGCATGACAAAGCCATTCACAACCCAACCATTAAATTTAAATTCTTTTGTTTCCATTTTCTTTTGAAGTTTGATATCATTTTGATATTGCAAAGATATGTATTATTTTTAACTTGACAATGGGTTTGGCCTGATTATTAACAATAATTATGGTTTCTCACCCGCCACTTTCCTGTTGTCGGGTGGGATCCCCGACCTCCTATATCGTAACTGCCTTCCTGAAACAGCGAAATGTCTTGTACTGAAATAGGTTGACTCCCATGCAGCCTTAAATGTTAAATAATTAAAGTCATTTAAGCAAAATGGGAAACAAGAAATTCAGTCGCGGTTTGAAGCGCAGTATTTGCATTGAGTACATGCAAAGTGGCAAGTC
>JAFPED010000165.1 GCA_017423565.1 Prevotella sp.
GGCCTCTCGACCAGGAGGCGATTGTCAAATTGCTGGAGTCACAGCAGTGGAACGAGATGGAGTGGACTGGCGACTATAACGAGGATGATGAGGCTATCGCCGCTGCTCAGAATGTGCGTGGATTCCACACACTGGAGTTCCTGACATTCCGCGATGGTAAGGCTCGTACCCTGACAGATACTGCTATCGACGGAGAAGCTGCGAATGCAGTCTATAATGAATCTAATGCAACGGCCTGGGCACAGTATATGAGAAATACGGCACAGTTGCTGGTAAAGGATGTAACCACACTTGTCGATGCATGGAATAACGGCTATGCAGCTTCGTTCAAGAGTCATAACGGTGGTGACTTCACTAGCGGACTCAGTTGCATCGAACAGCTTATCGATGGTTGTATCGACATTGCTGGTGAGGTTGGTGATGCCAAGATCGGCGATCCTTACAGCCTCTACGTATCTGGCAAGACAACAGAGGCTCTCTATGCTGTAGAGTCTTGGTACAGCTGGCACTCTCGTGACGACTATACAAACAACATCCTCTCTATCCGTAATGCTTACTATGGTTCGCGTGATGGCAGCATCAACGCTAACTCTTTGTCGAAGTTGGTTGCTAAGTATAATGCTCCACTTGATACAAAGGTGAAGGATGCCATCAAGAGTGCTGCTGATGCCATTCAGGCTATTCCTCAGCCTTTCCGCAACAATATCAATTCTTCTGAGGCAAAGGCTGCTATGGAGGCATGTGCTGATCTGGGTGATGTTCTGGAGAATGAGCTAAAGCCGTTCTTGCAGGATGCCACCAAGTAAATAGGAGGTGCCTATGAACAAATACTTTAGAATTCCATTAATATTTATATCTCTGTTCACTCTCATCGCTTGTGATGAGAGTGAACAGTTGGATGTAGAGGATATCAAGATACCAAAAGGCTATGCGATGTCTGCAGGTACGTCAACGGGGTTTTACAATTCCTCCGTTGCCTACGACCAGGCAGCACGTTGGCTATCTGGTGAATATGCCAACCGCTTCAATGCCGGCGACCGCCTCTACGACAACGTGAAGACCTCCAATGAGAATGGCCATGGTGGAGGTCTCGGACCTGTCTATGCCGGATATAGCTGTGGTAGCTGTCATCGCAATGCAGGACGAACGGAGCCTACTTATTGGACCAGTTTCAAAAATGGCAGCGACGACGGTTCAGGCCCTTATGGCTTTACCGCATCGCTCATCTACATTACTCGTAAAAACGGAACCTTTTTCCCTAATTATGGCCGTGTGATTCATGATCAGGCTATCTATGGCGTCCATCCAGAAGGAAAGCTGAAGGTGAAGATCGACTCGATGACCTATACCTTCCCTGATGGGGAGCAATATACGCTCTGCGTGCCGAAATGGAGCATTACTGAATGGTATGCCGACAGTATTAGTCCTGATGACCTCTTCTGTACAGTCCGTGTTCCCCTCCGTCATGTCGGTATGGGGCAGATTATGGCGCTCGATCAATCGGAGATCGAGGCTCTTGCCCGAAAGAGCAACTATCCTGAATGGGGTATCAGCGGACGTGCTAATTACATCAACGAACGAGGAAAGCTTCAACTTGGCCTCTCAGGCAATAAAGCCCAGCATGCAGACCTGACCGTAGAACTTGGTTTCTCCAGTGATATGGGTATGACCAATAGCCGCTATCCTGAGGAGATTTGTGAAGGACAGCGACAAATGGAGGAAGGATCCATGATGGGACTGGCATACGACATGCTTGATGTCGACACCAGAAGCATGGAAGATGTGGATCTCTATATGCAGGGACTTGCTGTTCCTGCTCGCCGAAATGTCAACAACGCTGATGTGCAGGCAGGCGAACAATTGTTCTATCAGGCTGGCTGTCATCTTTGTCACGTTACAACACTTCATACCAAAACGCGTGGCTCGACACTTCTGGCTGGTACAGAACTGCCTTGGCTTGGTGGGCAGACGATTCATCCCTATTCTGACTTCCTGCTCCATGACATGGGCTCTGAAATCATGGGCGTTGGTCTGAATGATAACTTTGTCAGTGGCTTGGCCAGAGGAAACGAATGGCGCACGACACCACTTTGGGGTGTAGGTCTTCAGAAGAAAGTAAACGGACATACTTACTTTCTGCATGACGGTCGTGCCCGTAACTTTGTCGAAGCCATTATGTGGCATGGCGGAGAGGGTGAAGCCTCAAAGAACAAGTTTAAGAACATGAGCAAGAAAGAGCGCGACCAGCTTGTTCAGTTCCTCTGGTCACTGTGAAAAGATATAATAAGTAAAAAGGTAAATAAGTAATAGTAATGAATTCAAATAGATTTTTCGCCATTCTGATGGCAACCACCATGTCGGCCACAGTTTTTGCTGAGACAGAGACGGAAAGCAATACTAAAGCCGTAGAGCAGACTGAAGCCAGTAAGTTGAACATGGATAACGGAGTGATTCCTATCGCAGACGATCGCGGTTTTACCCTTCAGTCAAACGATGGGAATTTTGTGTTCAAGCCCTATCTGTTTATGCAGACTACGGCAAACTTCAAATACTATGATGATGAAGGACTTGACAAAGCTTACAATCAGGACAATGTCGCCAATTCAGGCTTTGCCATACCCTATGCCATTATCGGATTCACAGGTAAGGCCTTTGGCAAAATAGATTATAATGTCTGTGTGAACGCAGCTGCCTCTGGAGGTAATATTCTTCAGCAAGCCTGGATTGATTATGCCGTCTGCCCAGAACTGCGTTTCCGTGCAGGTAAGTTCAAGACTCCTTTTACCCATGCTTA
>JAFPED010000166.1 GCA_017423565.1 Prevotella sp.
ACATACACTCTTCGGAAAACCTTCATAACCCAAACAAGCCGGCGTGGCTCCATGTTGTCTGCAGTATTCCATGCAGATATCGTCTATTTCCTGCGTATTCATGCCTGGGTGAATAGCCTTTTCCACTGCATCAAGCACTCCTGTGTTTACCACTCCTGAGCGGCGAATACCTTCTATCTGTTCGGCGTTCATGATGAGCTCACGCGTAGGAACCAGTGCACCTTTGTTCTCCAGATACATGATTTTCTTGTCGAACTCCGTGGGCTGTTCACCTGCTTTACAATGCCATCTTTTTTTCATTACTTTACAGAATTTGGGTGCAAAGGTAATAATTATTTACGATTTGACGATTGACTATTTGCTATTTCTTTTCCGAATTATAAAAGTTTGTTAAGGCGCTGGCGCAGCTGCTCTGCCTCCGACTGACGAATACGAAGACGTATCTCACACGTATTGTCAAACGTCTGGCTGACAATACGTGGCTGCATGTCCTTGACTATACGCATCACGTCGTTCATCTGTGGATAAGAAAACGTATATATAATATCTTCCTCCACCTGACGCTGTTCCACGTGGGCATGGGCAATGGCATCGGAAGCCGCCTCTCTGTAGGCGACTATCAGACCACTGGTTCCCAGATTCACACCACCATAGTAACGCACGACAACAATCAGTATGTCTGTCAGCTCGTTGGAATTGATTTGTCCCAAGATAGGCTTCCCTGCCGTTGAAGAAGGCTCGCCATCGTCGTTGGCACGGAACTCCGTTCGTGTTGGACCCAGCATGTAGGCATAACAGACATGACGAGCATCGAAATATTTTTTTCTGTATTGTGCTATGATGGCCTTTACCTCATCCGTGGTTTCAACGTGATGGGCAAAAGCGAGGAACTTACTCCGTTTCTCAGTGTAATATCCCTCGCTCGTTCCTGTTATAGTCTTATATTCGTCAGTCATTACTCAATTTATGGATGACCAGTCCACTACGCAATTTGGGTTCAAACCACGTTGCCTTAGGAGGCATGATTTTACCACTGTCGGCAATATCCATGATTTGTTGCATGGTAACAGGATAGAGCGCCAATGCTGCACGCATCTCGCCAGAATCAACCCTGCGTTTCAGCTCTCCCAAGCCACGCAGCCCGCCTACGAAATCTATACGTTTAGACGAGCGCAAATCACCGATGTTGAGAATCTCGTCAAGAATGAGTCTGGATGAAATATCCACATCCAACACACCAATGGGGTCAGTATTATCGTATGTACCATCCTTGGCAGTGAGCGAATACCAGCGGCCGTCCAGATAGAGCGAGAACTCATGCAGTCTTTGTGGCTTATAGATTTCTGTTCCCTTGTCAGCAACAACGAAATTCACCTGCAGCGCTGCCAAGAACTCCTCTGACGTCATACCATTCAGGTCTTTTACCACACGGTTATAGTCGAGAATGGTCAGCTGACTTGCCTGGAAACACACTGCCATGAAGAAATTATATTCCTCTTTACCTGTGTGGTTGGGGTTCTGCTTCTGTTTCTCTGCACCTACAAGGGCAGCAGCAGCTGAACGGTGATGACCATCAGCAATATAGAGTGATGGCATCTTCCTGAACTCCTCTGTAATGACATTCATGTCTTCGTCATCGTTGATAACCCAGAACTGATGACGGAAACCATCGATGGGTGCAATGAAGTCATACTCAGGTTCTGTCTGTGTATAGCGTACAATGAGCTCATTGAGCACCTGGTTGTCAGGATAAGCAAAGAATACAGGCTCTATGTTGGCATTGTTAACACGAACATGCTTCATGCGGTCTTCCTCCTTGTCGCGACGCGTCAACTCGTGTTTCTTGATTTTACCTGACATATAGTCGTCAGTATGCGCACAAACTACCAATCCATACTGAGTTTTCCCCTGCATGGTTTGTGCATATATATAATAATGTTCGCGCGCGTCCTGTACCAGCCATCCCTTATCCTGGAACTTCTTGAAGTTCTCTGCTGCTTTCTCATAGACACGAGGATCATATTCCGACGTGCCGACAGGGAAATCAATTTCAGGTTTAATGATGTGGTACAGACTCTTCTCGTTGTCACCTGCCTCAGCACGTGCCTCCTCTGAGTCCAGCACGTCGTAAGGCCTCGATTCTACCTGCTCCACCAATTCTTTGGGTGGGCGTATTCCTTTGAATGGTTTTACTATCATAGTTCTTTCTTTATTTTCTCAATCATCTCTGCATATTCTGCATCAGTCAGATACACCTTGCCAGGGTTCATCTGGAACGTGCCTCCATAGTCAGGACCGTCAACATACTTGGGTGCCAAGTGAAAGTGCAGATGTGACAACTTGTCGCTATAGGCACCATAATTGATTTTCTCTGGGTTAAACACTTTCTGCATGGCACGTGTCACACGAGCCACATCAGACATAAACAGATTACGGTCTTCATCGCTGAGTTCGTTCAGGTCGTTCACATGGTCCTTATAAGCCACGAGGCAACGTCCATGATAGGTCTGTTCCTTAAAAAGGAACACACGCGACACTGACAACTGGGCTATTTCAATCATCAGGTCGTGAAGAGTCTGATTGTTAGTGCAATAGAGGCACTCTTTGGGATCACTTTGCATCTTTTGTCCTTTCTTTTGCGTTAATGGGTGCAAAAATACGAAATAAATTTATGATGAACAAAAATAAATGTGTATATTTGCATGCAAAACTAAAACTATATCTATTTTACATGAAAAGACTTTTTACTTTGACGATAGCAGTGCTATTGACATTTACACTACACGCCCAAAGCTTTGAGAGTGCAACGGAGGCCGTGAAAAACATGGGTGTGGGCTGGAATCTGGGAAACACCCTTGAAGCTTTCAACAGCAATGGAAGCCGACAAGGTTTGGAATCAGAAATCTACTGGGGAGCACCTTACACCGAGCCCAAATTGATGCACATGATGAAAGATGCAGGCTTCGGAGCTATACGTGTCCCTGTGACATGGATGAACCACATGGATGCCAACGGCAAGGTGGATGAAGCCTGGATGAATCGTGTCCGTACGGTCGTTGACTATGTTCTCGATGCAGGCATGTACTGCATACTGAATGTCCACCATGACACAGGCTCTGGCAATGTTCACTGGCTGCATGCCAACATGAGTACCTACAACAGTTGCAGGTCGAAGTATGAATATCTCTGGCAGCAGATAGCCACGACGTTCAAGGACTATGACCAACGGCTGCTCTTCGAGTCATACAACGAGATGCTGGACAAATACAACTCATGGTGTTTCGCAACTTTCAACAGCAGCAGTAAATATATTGCTGCCGATGCTGCTGACGCATACGAGGCCATCAACAACTACGCACAGAGTTTCGTCACCACGGTGCGTGGCACTGGTGGTAACAACGCCAAGCGTAACCTTGTGGTCAACACTTATGGTGCCTGCAATGGCAGTGGCACATGGAACAGTCACCTACAAGACCCATTGAAAGAGATGAAGATGCCGTCGGACCCAGCCGGAGCCGGGCACATAGCCTTCCAAGTACATACCTACCCCGACATCAGTAATCTGAACAATGCAAAGAACGAAGTCACACAGATGTTCTCTCTGCTGAACAACCACCTGGTCAGCAAGGGTGGACCTGTGATTGTAGGTGAATGGGGAACAAGTAATGTTGATGCTGCCATATCAGACTACGATGCCGACCGTGCAAAATACCTGGACTTCGTCACCTTTTTCGTAAAGAAAGCGAAGGAAGGCGGCTTTGGCTTGTTCTACTGGATGGGCATCAGCAACGGATCCGACCGTTCCATACCCGTTTTCAGTCAGGCTGACTTGGCACAGACCATGATTGAAGCCTATCATGGCACCACTGACGGCTTTGTCTATCCCTCGCGCGATGACCTGGGACCTTCAGTCTATGAAGTGTCATACAACAGCCAGTGGGGTGAGCTGAACCTCATCGGAAGTGCCATCAAGACAGCTGACTACAGCCGCTTGGAATTGGAATTAGCCGAGAAGCCTGCCACAGGGCTGTTGCAGTTCAAGGTCTATCCTGCAGAGAAGAACTATGCCATCAACGCATCAAGCAACACGCTCAACTTCAACACCTCAACAATGGGTGCCACCATCAACCGTGTAACGATGCAGAGCAGCTCTGCTACAGCCAAGGTCACAGTCAAGAGTGTCACGCTGGTAAAGACCGACGGCACGAAATATACCCAAGTAGTCAGTCCTTTCTGGGGTTGCTCTGTGAAGGAGTCATTCACCACTGGCATCAATACCGTTAGGACGAATACCCCTGCCAGCAATGTCTTTTACAACCTGCAAGGCCAACGGGTAACACCAAGAAAAGGCATATACATACATAACGGACGAAAAGTCATCATAAAATAGACAAACAATGAAAAAGAAACTACTATCTACATTTGCTGTTCTGATGCTGACAGTCTCCCTGTCGGCACAAAACGGCTTCGACAAGAGTGCACAACAAATAGCTAACGAGATGATGCCTGGATGGAACCTCGGCAACACCATGGAAGCAACCATCAGCTGGGGCAGTTCACCTGCCGAACCCTTTAACAACAATAACGGCACTGCATCGGAAACAGCATGGCAGGGGACGAAGACCACCCAGGCAGTCATAGACTATGTCAAGTCGCAGGGCTTCCGCTCCGTGCGCATACCGTGTGCATGGGTGCTCGGCCACATCAGTAATGCTCAGAATTACACCATCGACGCAGCATGGATGGCACGTGTTAAAGAAGTGGTTGACTACTGCATCAACGACGGACTCTATGTCATTCTCAACGACCACTGGGACGGAGGCTGGTTAGAGGAACATATCAACGCCACAGGTAATACGAAGACCAAGAACAAAGAGGTGCTGAAAGCAATATGGACACAAATAGCCAACCAATTCCGCGACTACGACGAACACCTCATCTTTGCCGGCCTGAACGAGCCGAACGTTGGCGAACAGTCAGATGTGGCTTCTCTCATCGAGTATGAACAGGTGTTCATCGATGCCGTGCGTGCCACAGGCGGCAATAATGCCAAACGACTGCTTGTAGTGCAAGGACCTTCTACAGACGTAGAGAAAGCATGTAACTGGATGACCAACAACCTACCCTCCGACCCCATTGGCAACAAACTCGCCATTGAGATACATTTCTATTATCCATGGAACTTCTGGGGCATGGAGAAAGACGAGTCGTGGGGCAACATGTTCTACTATTGGGGTGAAGGCAACCACGTCAGTGGCTCCAAACACAATGCCACATACGGTGAGGAGGCTGACATGAAGAAAATGGCAGACCGTCTGAAGACGTGCTTCATCGACAAAGGCATACCAGTTATCAACGGCGAGTATGGCGTCATGTGGCGCACCAACATCAGTGGGGCCAACGAAAGCCAGGAGAAGCACAATGCCTCCATCAAGACTTACTACAAGACTATGAATAAGCTGTGCATGGAACGTGGCATCGTACCGATGGCTTGGGACACCAACAGCACTGGCAACAACCAGATGACCATCATCAACCGTTCCAACCTCACCATCTACAATCCCTACATGCTTGAGGGCATACACGAAGCGATGGACGAACTGGGCATCAGCATCAACACATCCGTTGCCGACATAACGCTACAGCCCGTTGTTTCTGACATGTACTACGATCTGCAAGGCCGACAGGTCACTAATCCTGCTCATGGGATTTACATTCATAACGGACGGAAAGTCCTTCTGAAATGATAATTCAAGTTCGAATGGCAGGAGTTAACTGGAGTTTACGAAAATAAAAAAGACAAGTGATGCAAATAATAGAATGTGTGCCTAATTATAGCGAAGGACGCGACCCGATGGTCATTCAGCAAATAGCAGATGCTATACGGTCGGTCAATGGTGTACGCCTGTTGAACATCGACCCAGGCGAAGCAGCCAACCGTACAGTAATGACCTTCATAGGCGAGGCAGCAGCTGTCGTCGAGGCAGCTTTCCGAGGAGCAGCAAAAGCTGCAGAACTCATCGACATGCAACAGCAACATGGCACTCACCCTCGCGTGGGAGCCACTGACGTGTTGCCACTCATCCCTATTTCTGGCATTACCCTGGAAGAGTGCGCACAGCTGGCACGTCAACTGGCACGTCGCATGGCAGACGAGTTAGGCATACCCTGCTACTGCTATGAGGCAGCAGCCTTCAAGCCTGAACGGCAAAACCTTGCTTTCTGCCGTCGTGGAGAGTATGAGGCACTACACGACAAACTCACGACAAAAGAACGACAACCCGACTTCATGCCTGCCGATCTCAGTCGTGCCGCAAAGACTGGCTGTTCCGTAGTTGGGGCACGCGACTTTCTCATCGCCGTCAACTTTAATCTTAACACCACATCTGTACCCATTGCCCACGCCATAGCCTGCGACGTTCGTCAGAAAGGACGAAAGATTGATGGCGTATGGCATCCTGGCACCCTCCGCGGTGTCAAAGCCATTGGATGGTATATCGAGGAATACGGCATTGCCCAAGTGTCCATGAACATCACTAATTTCCATGTCACGCCACTCCACCGTGCTTACGAAGAGGTTTGTCGTTGCGCCCGTTTGCATGGCGTCGAGGTCACAGGAACGGAGATTATCGGCATGGTACCCCCACAGGTGCTCACCGATGCTGCACGTTACTTCCTCCAGCAACAGGGCCAACCCATCCCTACAAACGAAAACGACTTGATAACCGTAGCTATCAAGTCGATGTCGTTAGATGATCTTGGACCTTTCGAGAACAAGTGTCTGCCTCTTAGTTCACTTTAAACTTCGTGTCGCCATCCTTGAAGAAAGCATTTATCTGCTTGGCAGCAGCTATGCCTGCATTGATGTTTGCCTCGGCTGTCTGCGCACCCATCTTCTTCGGAGTCGAGAAGTAACGTCCCTCCAGCTGCAGGAAGTCTGCATGCTGGTCAGGCATGATGTCTGTCACAAACTTCAGGTCCTCACGTTCCTGCATCAGCTTCAACAGCTCAGGCTCGTTGATGACCTCCTTACGTGCCGTGTTCACCAGAATACCGCCCTTCTTCATCTTACCTACCAGTGCATAGTTGATGCTCTGCTTGGTCTCTGCCGTTGCAGGAATGTGCAGCGATACCACGTCACACTGCTCGAACAGCTGGTCCTGGCTCTCCACTGCCTTCACACCTGCCTTCTCTATGACCTCAGCAGGACAGTAGGCATCATAAGCATAAACATCCATACCGAAGCCCTTGGCAATACGTGCCACGTTACGGCCTACATTTCCGAAAGCCAGAATGCCAAGTTTCTTGCCTAACAGTTCACTACCGCTTTTACCATTGTAGAAACCGCGAACGGCCATCACCAGCAAACCGAACACCAGTTCTGCCACAGCATTGGCATTCTGACCTGGTGTGTTTTCTGCCACCACGTTATGAGCTGTAGCAGCAGCCAAGTCGATGTTGTCGTAACCAGCACCGGCACGTACCACAATCTTCAGCTGCTTGGCAGCGTCGAGCACTTCGGCATCCACCTTGTCGGAACGAATGATGAGTGCGTCAGCATCCTTCACAGCATCTAGCAGTTGAGCCTTCTCTGTATATTTCTCCAGCAGCACCAATTCATTGCCTGCTGCCTCCACCTCTTTGCGAATGCCCTCAACAGCAGCACTTGCAAAAGGTTTTTCTGTAGCTACTAATACTTTCATGTCCTCTATTAATAATATTTCTTTTTCTTTAGTAAGTCTGGCAATAGCAGAGCAGCCACTATTCCCATAACCATAAAAAACAACACTACAGCAATTGCGATAATCAGCAGTGTGCTATTCTCTGAAACAGGAGTTGAATCAGGAATAGGTGCTACGTCCAATAGAATCCTTGTCAAACTCATCATCTTCAATTATTAATGATTTGCCTCAAACTCCTTCATGCAGTCAACAAGCGCATTACAGCCCTCAATGGTCTGAGCGTTGTAGCAGCTGGCACGGAAACCACCCACAGAGCGGTGACCCTTCACACCAACCATACCCTTCGACGTAGCGAAGTCCAGGAAGTCCTTCTCCAGTTCCTTGTACTCAGGAGCCATCACGAAGCAGATGTTCATCAGTGAACGGTCCTCCTCCTTGGCTGTACCTACGAACATCTTGTTACGGTCTATCTCTCCATAGACAATTTCTGCACGCTCGTGAGCCAGCTTGTCCATAGCCTCTACACCACCCTGCTTCTTGATCCAGCGCAGGTTCTCCAGTGCACAATAGATAGGCACCACAGGAGGCGTATTGAACATCGAGCCCTTATCCACATGAGTACGATAGTCGAGCATCGTAGGAATCTCGCGTGGAGCCTTACCCAGTGCATCGTCCTTCACGATAACGATGGTCACACCAGCCATGGCGAGGTTCTTCTGTGCACCAGCATAGATAGCATCATACTTAGCCACATCAACAGGACGTGAGAAGATGTCGGACGACATATCGGAAATCAGTCGGACAGGAACGTCGAGGTCCTTGCGAATCTCAGTACCATAAATGGTATTATTACTTGTAATGTGCAAATAGTCAACATCAGCAGGAACGGTCCAGTCCTTAGGAATAAAGGTATAATTGGCATCAGCAGAAGAAGCCACTTCCACCACCTCACCAAAGAGCTTTGCTTCCTTCATAGCCTTCTTGGCCCACACACCAGTATTCAGGTAGGCAGCCTTCTTAATCAGGAAGTTGTAAGGAATCATGCAGAACTCAAGACTGGCACCACCGCCCAGGAAGATGACTGAGTAGCCCTGAGGAATGTCGAGCAGCTCCTTTACCAGAGCGACAGCCTCATCGACGACAGGCTGGAAATCCTTTGCACGGTGGCTGATCTCCATCAGAGAAAGACCAGACCCATTGAAATCAAGACACTGTTTAGCGGTTGCCTCGATGACCTCGCGTGGAAGCATCGACGGACCAGCGTTAAAGTTGTACTTCTTCATGTTGATTGTTTGTTTTATAATGTTTATTGTACTATGTTTCTTAAAATGCGCTGCGAAGTTACACTTTTTATTTCACATGACCAAACTTTTGAGCATAAATTAACCCAAACACCACAATTTCCTATCATATTGTCAACTCGGCTTGACAATTCCACATCGTCTGCCGGTTCTTATCTTCACTAACAATTATAATATGTATGCTGCAAAAGTAATCTTTTTTTCTGAAAAAGCGAAGGTTTTCCATAGAAAATTGAAATTCATAAGTGGGAAAGGGACTCCTAAGAAGAGCTCCAAAACTCCAAAAACGTGACTTTGTGACATGTGACTTTGTGACATTAAGGTGGTTCATTAAGTGCGGAAATAGAAAGAATAGAATTTTATTAT
>JAFPED010000167.1 GCA_017423565.1 Prevotella sp.
CTCATAGATAGCAGGCTCGTTCTCCTTTACCCACGCCAATTTGGCTGCAGTGAAGTTGCCTGGCGAATTGAGCAGATGGCTCAGACACTGGTCGGCACCCAAATCGTGGAATGCCTTTTCGCCGTAGGGCACAGCACGCGAGTCGCACCAGATAATAGAGGGGCGTAGCGCCTTGAGGTCTTTATCCACACATACAAGACCGTGCATCTGATAAGAAATGCCGATAGCCTTCACCTCGTCGGCCGTAGCATTGGCATCAGCCATGATTTTCTTCAGACTCAGTTTGGCATTGTCCCACCACATCTGAGGGTCTTGCTCTGCCCATCCAGCCTTGACAGCCATAATGGGAGCCTCCTTCTCTGGGTAGAAAGCAGAAGCCACACACTTGCCAGTATCGGCATTTACTAACGATGCCTTAACAGAAGAACTGCCGACATCAAAACCTAATAAATATCTGTTTGCCATAATTGTTGATGTTTGCTTTTTTCAAATATATTACGATTAACACCACAAAATTCCCAAAAAAAATTTTAAAAAGCAACTTTTTTCATGTTTTTGTGCATTTTTTTATCATTATTTGACCTCAATTAAAAACTTTTTTTTACCTTTGCATCTTAGAACAACCGACAAAGGTTCAACCTGCTGTTACCAAAGACAGCATCCTTAATATCTTGGAAACGACAGAAAATATACGTATATGAAAAGGAAAATTCTAATTCTTGACGACAAGGAGACCATAGCCAAAGTGCTCTCCATTTATCTTATGAGCGATTACGACGTTCAATGGTTGCCTGACGGGCTCCAGGGTGTCAAGTGGTTACAGGCAGGCAACACACCAGACCTGATTATCTCAGACATCCGTATGCCGGGCATGCGTGGTGACGACTTCCTGGAGTGGATCAAGCAGAATGAGCTGTTCCGCCACATTCCCGTCATTATGCTCAGCAGTGAGGACTCAACCAGTGAGCGTATCCGTCTGCTGGAGATAGGAGCCGTTGACTATATTGTCAAACCTTTCAACCCTATGGAACTTAAAATCAGAGTAAAGAAAATCCTCCCCAACTAACCATCGTCTCCACATATTTATATTATGATAGGTGTTGTATATTTAGGAAACAATCCAAAGACGCAAGAACGCCTCAAATATATTCCAGGACGGTCTGTCAAAATAACGACTGCCTATAAGGACGCAGCATCTATATGTACACCACATATACCTAATGAGCACTTCATTCTGTTCTTTGAGAAAAGCGTAAGGACAGAGGACGTTACGGCCATCACCTACATCAGGAAACATTGTCCCGACGTCTATATCATCCTGCTGACCAACTCACTGGACAACGAGGAACGTACCATCTATCAGAAATGCGGAATCAACGACACCATCAGCAACGAAGCATCCATCACTGACCTGAACAAGAAGGTACAGTTTATTTCTGCCCGCGAGAACATTCTCTTCAACGATCAGGATGCGAAATACAAGATTCTGAAGTTCAAGATTCCGATGTGGAAACGCCTGTTCGACATTGTTGTCTCGGGACTTGCCATCATCTTCCTTTTGCCGGTATTCATCATCACTGCCATTGCCATCAAGTTAGAGAGCAAGGGACCGGTTATCTTCAAGTCAAAGCGTGTGGGTACCAACTATACGGTGTTCGACTTCCTGAAATTCAGAAGCATGTATGTAGATGCCGAGCAACGGCTCAAAGAAGTCAGCAAAGGTCACAACCAATATGCCGAGACAACCGAAGACGACAAAGACAGCAAGACCGTCATCACGTCGCCATTAGGAGACGAAGCCGAGCAAGCCATGTTTGATATGGGAATGGAGTCGGAGATGCTTATTAGCGATGAGGAAATCATGCTTGTAGGCGACGACTTCGTTGTTGCAGAGAGCGACTTCAACAAACAGAAAGAGGAAGAAATCAATAATGCCTTTGTCAAGGTAGAGAACGACCCCCGCATCACCAAGGTAGGACGTTTCATCCGCAAATACAGCATCGACGAGTTGCCACAGCTGTTCAACATTCTGAAAGGCGACATGTCAATCGTGGGTAACCGTCCTCTCCCACTCTACGAGGCAGAAAAGCTGACAGTCGATTCAAGCATTGACCGTTTCATGGCTCCTGCCGGCCTTACTGGTTTATGGCAGGTGGAAGAACGCGGCAAGGGTGGCAACATGTCTGCCGAAGAGCGCAAACAACTGGACATCTTGTATGGACAGACCTACAATTTCGCGCTCGACATGAAAATTATCTTCCGTACACTGACTGCATTCATTCAGAAAGAAAACGTATAAATAAAAGACCAAAAGAAACTGATATGAAGAAAACAAAGTCATTACTGTTTGCATGTATGCTGGCCGTCAGCGGAACAGTTCATGCCCAGTACGAGAACAGTGGTATTAGCGCAGGATTCTTTGACTCCAGTGAGAATACTACGATTAACTTCTCCACTTTCCATCTTCCACCTTTGGCTGTACTCTTCGAGAATGCCAAAGAAAATCCAACAATATTGGAAGCAGCAAAAGCCCATGAGTTGGCAGTTGCAGAAGTAGCAAAGCAGAAAAGACACATCTTTTCCTATGTCTATGGACATGCCAGCTACAGCTACGGAAAAGCCGACATGTGGGGTAACAACTCTACCACATACAGCACCATGATTTATCAGTTCCAAGGCAGCGAGCAGAGCTATTGGAACGTAGGTGTCAACATCAGCGTGCCTTTAGAGGACATTCTGGACTTGGGTGCATCAGTCAAACGTAAAAGGTTAGAAGCCGAAATGGCCCGTTACAGGAGAGATCAGAGGTATGACGAACTGAAGCAGCAGATTGGTGCTTTATACGCCAAGATTACCACCGACTTGGTAGCACTGAAGACAATGGGTGAGGCAGCAGCCATCTATCAGGGTGCAGGTTTGCTGAACCAGGAACAGTTCCACCAGGGTGAGATGGAGATTCAGGACTTTGCCTATACCAAGCTTCACGAAACAGATGTGGTGTCACGCTACCAAGCACAGCAGAACGAGATTCTGACTAACATCATCACGATGGAAATACTAACTCACACGCCCATCCTCACTAATACAACTACTGAGGTGACACTCGAAGGAACCGTCACCAAGACGCAACGCCAGCTTGATCGTGAGAAGAAAGCTCTGGAGAAGCGCATCAGGAGAGAGAATCTGGAGGAGCAGAAGCGTCTGGAGGAGTTAGAGAAAGCTGAAAGAGAAGCTAAGAGAATAGCAGAAAGAGAAGCTAAGAAAAAGAAAAAATAACATCAGACAATTATTGACTTATGGATACATTCAGATATTTAGTCCGTTTTTTATACAAGATTCGCTGGTATCTTGTTATTTTGCCATTAATAGCTCTTATCGTCGCATGGTTCCTAACGCGACACATGGAACGTGTATATGACACCAACACAACCATCTACACGGGAATGATTACAGGTTATAACATGGAGGGAACAGGAGCTGTCGGTGGAAATTCGCAGACGAACATCAACAACCTGATGCTCATCATCACTACAGACAACACCATCCATGAGGTAGCACTGCGACTCTTCGCACGCTGTATGATGTATGGTAATCCAAACAAGGACAACAACTACATCTCGGCAGAACACTTCCGCGAACTCAATGCCACTGTACCTGCAGAGGTTAAAGCGCTTATCAAGCACAACAGTGAAGCACAGACATATTCTAACCTGAAGGCGTATGAGAAGCCCATGCAGGACAATTACCTTTTCGGACTTCTCAACTACCATCCATACTTCGGCATCAACAACATTACAAGTCGCCTGAAGGTTCTTCAGCTCAATGGTAGTGATATCATAGACATTGCCTATTCGGCTAACGACCCAGGTATTGCATACAACACCTTGGACATCCTAAACGAAGTATTCAAAAGACAATACGAGAATATACGCTTCGGTGAAACCAATAACGTCATCAAGTTCTTTGAGAAAGAGGTTACACGTCTCTATCGCATCCTTACCAATGCTGAGGACGACCTCATACGTTACAACATCTCTAAGCGTATCATCAACTATGGTGAACAGACCAAACAGCTGACAGTGCTCGAAGCTCGGCAACAGGAAGCAGTCAACGACCAGCTGATGAACTACACCACGACGAAAGCCCTGATGGATTATCTGGAACGCCAGTTAGGCAACCGTGCACAGATTATCCGCTCGAACCGAGAGTTTACCAACGGTGTACGCGACATCTCACGTATCCAGTCGCGCATATCGAACCTCCAGCTGATGAGCAGTGAGAACGGAGGTGCCGATGCAGAAGCGCAGCAGGAGCTGGCTAAAGCGCAACAAGACCTTCAGGAAGCAACAGGACGTGTAAGGTCGCTAACCAGAGACATTGAGGCGGCATCGTTCAACGCAGAGACAGGTGTGAAGGCTAACAAGATGATTGACAACTGGCTGGAACAAGTGCTCCTGTTGGAGAAAGCAAAGGCCATGGCTAACGCACAGGACATCATGCAACAGCGACTTGACCAGCAGTACTTGTTCTATGCGCCCATTGGTGCAACCATTGACCGTAAGGACCGTCACATCGGCTTTATCGAAGGTAACTACATGGAGATGCTGAAGGCACTGAATGCAGCACGTCTGCGTAAGCGCAATCTGGAGATGACAACAGCATCACTACGAGTGCTCAACCCACCTATGTTCCCACTTAACGCTCAGCCAACCAACCGACTGATGATTCTCTTGGGTGCGTTCCTGCTGACCTTCATGCTGACAGCACTCTACTTCTTCATCATCGAGTTGCTCGACCGTACACTGCGCGACCGTATGCGCTCAGAGCGTATCACCAAGATACCTGTCATGGGATGTTTCCCCAAAGAAAGCAACCTGCGCTATCGTCGCTACAATAAAACCATATCAGATATGGCATTACGCCAACTGAGCAAGGCACTGCTCCC
>JAFPED010000168.1 GCA_017423565.1 Prevotella sp.
GTACAGGTTTATTTCATTGATAATGATGACTACTTCTCAAAGCGACAGATGCTTATTGACGAGACAGGTGCCGACTATCCTGACAACGGAGAGCGTACCATCTTCTTTGCCCGTGGCGTACTGGAAACGGTCAACAAGATGAGATGGGTTCCCGACATCGTACATTGTCAGGGATGGATGAGTGCCGTGGTGCCGTTCTACATCAAGACTGCCTATCGCGAAGAACCGTCCTTCGCCAACACCAAGGTGGTGACCTCGCTATTTACCAAGAGCCTGAATTCTGACTTGGGCAACAACCTGAAGCAATGCCTGGAGTATAAGGACGCGAAGGTTGAATTGCTCAATAAATACAAAGACGACTTTGATTTCGAGGAGTTAGGCAAGCTGGCCATTGATTATTCTGATGGTATCATAGAAGCTGACAAGGAAGTGAATGCCGAACTGCTGAAGTATGCAGAGGATGCACAGAAGCCTGTTCTTCGCTTCCCTGGTGACGATTTCGCTGATGCATACGAGACGTTCTACAGTCAGCTGTAGTTTTATCATACACATAACACAACATTACAGTTTATTATTATTAGGAACAAGATGAAAGCTAAATGGTTAGCAGGGGCTTTATTGGCAGCAATAACATTCTCTGCGTGTGACGAAGACACACAAGGCATCGGAGTATCACTCACTAATGATGTTGACCACTTTACTATTCTTTCTGACACATTCAACGTATCGACCCGCTCCATCATGGTCGATTCCGTATTGTCACGAAGCAGTTACACCTATCTGGGACGCATCAAAGACCCAGAGACTCAGGATTACGTCACCAGTAGTTACATGACTCAGTTCATGCAACTGGAGTCGATGGCTACGAACTTTATCAAAGACGAAAGCACTGTCAAGAAACGTTATAACGGACGTGCCGCTGCCGACTCCTGCGTGCTGAATATTTACATCAACGCATACGTTGGCGACACACTGGCTCCCATGAAGGTTACTGCATACGAAATGCAGACACCAGCAGCAGAGGGAAAGCTCTACTACTCTGACTATGACCCCATAGAGGAAGGACTCATACGTACTGACGGCATCTGTGTGTCGAAACCCTACACTTATGTCAACTATCATGTGAGCGACAGCATACGCAACTCATCGAGCTACATTCCCTTTATCACCGTACCACTCAACGATGAATATACCGATAAGAATGGTGTGACCTACGACAACTATGGTACGTACCTGATGCATAGTTATTACGATCATCCTGAATACTTCAAAAATTCCTATGCGTTCGTCCATAACGTCTGCCCAGGCTTCTTCTTCAAGACAACCGACGGTGCCGGCCTGATGTCCCAGGTTTATACAACCGAGATGGTTTTCTACTATACTTACGAATCCAATGACAGCACCTACGTAACAGCCAACGTCTTTACTGGAACCGAGGAAGTATTGCAGACAACCACCATCAGCACCGACAAGACACGTATTGAAGCATTGTTGGCAGACAATAGCTGTACCTACCTGAAGACACCTGCAGGTGTGTTTACTGAGGTAACATTGCCCATCGACGACATTATGCGTGGACACGAGAACGACACCATCTCGTCTGCTAAAGTGGCATTCACCTGTTACAACGGCGACCCTGACGACATCATGAAAGCGCCTACCAACGTGGTGATGATACCAAAGACTGAGCTCTACACATTCTTCGAAGAGGAGAATCTGCCAGACTATAGGACCTCGTTCTTGGCTACACTGACGTCGGCATCCAACACCTACACGTTCAACAACATCAGCGAACTGATTACCAACCTGTATAACAACAAGTCGGCAAGAGGCGATGATTGGAACAAAGTAGTGCTCGTTCCTGTTGACCGAACGTCTGTGACTCAGTCGAACACGACAACAACAATGAGAATTTCCAACCTGATGTCGATGACCAGTACCCGACTGGTAGGAGGCAGCGAGAACAAGCATGCGCCGATTACCATCAGTGTCATTTACAGCAGAAGCAAATAAGCAGCATGGCCGACAACTTCCTGGAAAAACGTTTCGAAGACTACGAGATTCGTAAGGAGGCCTATCTTCGCAAGAAGAAACACCTGCCCAAACTAATCAGAAAGCCTCATCGTCCGGACGATGAGGCTCTCTGATTTTACTTTCTTCCCCTACTCTACAACGGTAAACCTTGCAAACTTCAGCAACAGCTGCTTGGTGCCAGTATTCTTGAAGCGCAC
>JAFPED010000169.1 GCA_017423565.1 Prevotella sp.
AGTAGTGCCCTCAATATAGCAGTCTTTAAAGAAAAGACGCGTACGGGCATTACCCGTATAGATAGTGTCTTGATGCCCCAAGAACCGACACCCTATGAAGGTCAGCATGTCGCCCTCAGTATGTAGTGCTACAGCCTGTCCCAATCGGGCAGCATTATTCTCAATGGTGATATTCTTCAGCGTGATGCCGTTGCCTTGGATTTTCAGCGTATAGGTGCGGAAGGTGCCCATGCCTTTGGGGAACTCGGCTGTCTTGATGTTGGCATGGTCGTCGTAGGTAATGATGGTCTGGTCGCGGTCTTCACCACATATCTCAATGTTGGTAAGCCACTGTGGAACGACGAGTTTCTCCTTATATATGCCTCTTTTGACAAAGATAACCTTGTGGTATTCCATGAAGGCGCGACATACCTCTATTGCTTCGTCCACCGTACGAAACTGTCCTGTGCCGTCGCGTGCCACGACAATGGTGTCAGGGTTGTCGAAACTCTGAGCGCTCAGAGGTAAAAGGGTAAAGACAGAAAAAAGGAGAAGGAAGATTTTTTTCATTGCTGTGACTATTTTTAAACTATCTGTTGTACATTCTGCACGCCGTCAATCTTTTTCAGATTGTTCATGATATTCTTCATGTCCTCTCGGTCATGCACTCGAAGTTCAATGACACCGTCGAACACGCCATCGTCACCTTCAATGGTAAGACGTCGGATGTTGACATTCATCTGTGATGTAATGACGCGTGACACATCAACCAGAATACCCATTCGGTCAATGCCTTGCAGACGTACGGTGGCATCGAAGAATAGTTTTTTGTGCATGTCCCATTTGGCGTCAAGAATACGGTTACCGTAACTTGACTTGAGCTTGTTAGCCACAGGGCAGGCACGCTTATGAATCTCGATTCGGTTTTTGTTGTCGATGAATCCTAATACGTCATCGCCAGGAATGGGATGGCAGCAGGTGGGGAATATATACTGCCTGATGTTCTCGTCAGTAATAAAGATAGGTTTTTTACGATTGAACTTCTCTGGTATAACGAACAGCTCGGGCTGTTTCTCCTCTTCTTTTGGTTTACCAGAACCGATAAATGGTACGTATCGGCGCCAGCCGGTCTTTCCGTTCTTGCTCTTGTGTTTTCCGTTCAATTCGTCAATATCCTCATTGCCCAGCAGGATTGTCTTCTCTGACAGCGCTTGGAAGAAGTCTTCGCGTTTCTTCGACTCATGGAAAGCTGATAGCTGGTCGGCAATGTTGGTGTTGTATTCTTTGTCGTGTTTCTTGAGGAAAGCAATGAGTATATCCTCGCCTTTTTTCTGACTCTCACGGTTATTGCGGCGCAGTATGGCTTGTATCTTTGCTTTGGCCTTGGCTGTACTGACAAAATTAATCCATGATGGTTGTACATGTTGTGACTTAGATGTCAGAATCTCAACCTGGTCACCACTCTGAAGCTTATGGCTCAGTGGCACCAGTTTGTGATTGACCTTAGCACCGATACAATGAGAGCCAAGGAAGGTATGTATGCTAAATGCGAAGTCGAGAGCCGTACAGCCTGCCGGCATTGTTTTTATTTCACCTTTAGGTGTGAAGACAAATATCTCGCTGGCAAACAGATTCAGTTTGATGGCATCCAGGAAGTCCATCGCGTCAGGCTGCGGGTCGTCGAGGATCTCTTTGATGGTACGCAACCAGTCGTTCAGCTCTGTCTCGTCCTCCGAGAATTCTGCTTGTTCACCGTCCTTGTATTTCCAGTGGGCCGCAAAGCCCTGTTCTGCCACCTCGTCCATACGGTCGCTACGTATCTGTACTTCAATCCAGCGGCCTTGTTTAGACATTAGTGTCACATGTAGTGCCTGGTATCCGTTAGCTTTCGGATGATTGAGCCAGTCTCGCAAGCGGTCTGGGTGTGACTTGTATATTTTGGATATAGCGACGTAGATGTTAAAGCACTCGTTTACTTCCTCTTCACGCTTCAGAGGAGTAAAGATGATGCGAACGGCTAAGATGTCGAACACCTCTTCAAACGGAATGTTCTTATTCTGCATCTTACTCCAAATGGAGTAGGGTGTTTTTACACGTTCCTTGATTTTATACTTTATTCCCATCTTGTTGAGCGATTCCTCGATGGGTGCTGTGAACTGGTCAAACAACTCATGGCGAGAAGCCTCTGTCGAAGCCAGTTTCTGCTTGATGGCTTGGTACTCTTCTGGATGCTCGTAGCTGAAGCTGAGGTTTTCCAGCTCGCTCTTTATCTTGTATAGACCCAGTCGGTTGGCCAAAGGAGCATAAATGTATAGTGTCTCGCCTGCAATTTTATATTGTTTGTTGGCCGGTTGCGACTGTAGTGTACGCATGTTGTGCAGTCGGTCACAAATCTTAATCAGTATGACACGGATATCGTCACTCATGGTCAGCAGCAACTTCTTGAAGTTTTCTGCCTGAGCAGATGCCTGCTCACCGAAGATGCCTCCGGAAATCTTGGTCAGTCCATCGACAATCTGTGCTATCTTTGCACCAAAGATGTTCTCTATGTCCTCGGTTGTGTAGTCTGTATCCTCTACCACATCGTGCAACAGGGCCGAACAGATGCTTGTAGAGCCCAGTCCCACTTCCTCGCACGCTATTTGTGCTACGGCTATGGGGTGCATGATGTATGGCTCGCCCGACAGGCGGCGCACTCCTTTGTGTGCTTGTTTGGCGAAGTTGAATGCTTTGGTAATCAGATCGACTTTCTTTCGATGGCGCGAAGCTAAATAGCTCTCCAGCAAGTGTTGGAAAGCGTCGTTAATCAACTGCTCATCAGCTAATTCTTGTCTTTTCTGCTCTTCGTCCATCGTTGTCTGTCTTTTGAATAGTGAAAAAAGTTATCTCCTTCTACGACGGCGTGCACCTTTCTTTTTCTTAGAACCACCGCGCTTCACAGCAGCGTGACGTTTGCCGCGTTTGCCTGATGAGTAGCTGGCTCCACGATGGCGCTTGCCACGTTTCTTGTATGTAGCTCCCCGTCCGTGGCGTCCTTTCTTCTTGTGGTGTACATAGGTGGGAACATCATCATCGATAGCCACTACGGCACGTCGTGTCAACAACTCATCAGCCCTGTACTTATAGATGGAGTCCTCCATGTCTATAAACTTGCTGACATCGGCCAGACTCAGACGAATGGCAGAGGGCTCGGTTGCTCCAGGTACGATGTCGTGGCGATAAGAAGGGTTCAGTGTACGAAGTTCTTCAATGTCTATGCCGCAGACGCTGGCAATCTGCTGTAGGTGAACATTCTTGTGTACTACAACTGTGTCGGTGCGGTCTGGCAGTCGTGAGCGCATCGGACAGATGTTGTGTTCACAATAGTAGTTCATGATGTAGTTAGCAGCGATGAATGCGGGTACATATCCACGTGTCTCTGCTGGCAGGTAGGGGTAAATTTGCCAATAATCCTTGTTGCCACCGGCACGGTGGATGGCTTTGTTGATGTTGCCAGGACCACAATTATAGGCTGCTATTACCAAGTTCCAGTCACCATAAATCTTATAGAGGTCACTGAGATAGTGAGCTGCAGCGTATGACGCCTTTACAGGATCGCGGCGCTCGTCAACT
>JAFPED010000170.1 GCA_017423565.1 Prevotella sp.
CCGTGAACAGTTCTTGCTTCACGTCCATGAATCGCTGGCGGAAAGCTTCTCCTTCGTCAGTGAGCACCTGTTTCTGGCTTGCTACGGTCAGCAGTGTGTCCAGTTCCTTATAGAGTTTGTCGCTCCAGTAGTATCGTGAGCCGTGTCGTGCATAGTGGCTAATATAGAATGGTTTATATCCCTCTGGCGACGGTGTCAGCTCTGTGTCTTGAATGATGTAGGGACAGTCGTTTCCGTATGCCCTTTTAGGGTTTTCCTTGAGCAGGTTGGTGATGTTGAAGTTCTGTGCTCCGACAGTGATGGTGAGGAGCAATAAGGTGAGTAAGTAGATAATACGTTTCATAAGGATAGGGTTTAGTTTTTGCAAAGATAGTCATTTTTTATGAAACAGCCTGTTGTTTCGTGAAAAATGTTTGTTTGGTCATAAAAAAACTGTCGTCCCTTGTTTGGAACGACAGTCGTTTATAGTGTAAGTGATGTTGCTTGTTCTTACAGCTTTGCGATGTGCTGGCAGAGGCTTGACTTGATGTTTGCAGCCTTGTTCTTGTGGATGATGTTTGTCTTAGCCAGCTTGTCAAGCATTTTCTGTACAGATGGATAGAGCTTAGTAGCTTCTTCCTTGTTGGTCATGGCACGCAGTTTGCGAACAGCGTTACGCATGGTTTTAGCATAATAGCGGTTGTGCTCTGTACGAGTCTTTGTCTGACGAATTCTCTTCTCTGATGATTTGTGGTTTGCCATTTTGTCTTAAATGTTTTGATTGTTAATGTTTTGTTACTGCTTTAAAGCCTACGGGTCTTACATTGCTGGTTGCCCCGAGCGAGTTGAGCGGCTGAAAGGCTTTTCAACTCTCTGCCACCGTCTTCCGGCCTTTCGGTGGTAGCGCATTCGCTGCGCAGATGGCAGATTTAAATGGTAGTCCCTAGGAGAGTCGAACTCCTCTTTAGAGAATGAAAATCTCTCGTCCTAACCGATAGACGAAGGGACCATGCCCCTAAAAGCGGATGCAAAGGTACAACTATTCTTTGAGAAACAAAGGATAAGCAGGTTGGAAAGCTGATGTTTTATGAATATTTAACAAATAATTCCTCCTGCCCGTTGATATGCTGTCGTTTTTTATTCGTACTTTTGCACTTATGTTAGTCAAGACAGAAGCGATAGTGCTGCGAGCCATCAAGTATGGTGAGAACAGGTTGATAGTTGACTTGTTTACACGTCAGGCTGGTCGGCTGTCATGTATCATCAGCATACCGAAGACCAGCAAGGGACGTTTGAAGAAGCAGTTTTTCCAGCCGTTGAGCCTGTTGGATGTGGAGTGCGACGTGCGTGACCGCGTTCAGCTGCAGAAGATGCGTGATGCACGACTGTTGTTTCCCTATGCTACGCTGACGGCCGACCCGACGAAGATTGCCATCTCGCTGTTCTTGGCTGAATTCCTGTATGCTGCCGTGCGTGGTGAGCAACAGGCTGACGAACCGTTGTTCGACTACATGAAGAACAGCCTGTTGTGGTTTGACGCTGCAACAGACGGCATTGCCAATTTCCATTTGTCGTTCCTGATGCACCTGTCACGCTTCTTAGGTTTCTACCCCAATCTTGTAGAGGGAGACGAGGATGACACGTTCTTCGACCTAAGGGAAGGAGCGTTCTGTAGTGAACCACCCATTCATCAGGATTTCCTTCGTGCTGACGAGGCAGCACGCATACGCACGCTGATGCGTATGGACTATCAGAACATGCACCTGTTCAGAATGAACCGTATGGAACGTAACCGTTGTCTGGAGGTGATGCTGAACTACTACCGACTACACTTGCCATCTTTTCCTGAGCTCAAGTCGCTGGCTGTGTTTCAGGAGCTATACGCCTAAGCTGATTGTTACATAAGACAAGAAAAGCAAAAGGAGGTGACCTTCGCAGGTGACCTCCCTTTTAATAAGTGTATAGTAAAGATTGTTGTTGATGTATTATGCAAACTTGATGGTACCCTGTATGACCTCGGCATCGTTATCCTGATGGTTGGACGAGTCGTCCTCCTGTGTCTGGCTGTTGATGCTGTCGAGAATCTCGCGCGTACGTTTATAAGTAGGTGTTGACTCTACTGCAGAGATGACATTCTCGTTGTCCAGGTCTTCCGTGCGGAAGAGATAGATGTGTGGGCGACGCTTGTAGCGTTTGTTCGTGCCCTCGTTGCCATAGTATATCTGACGTCGGTCCTCACGCTTGGCTGCTCGTTCCTGTTCCTCGGCCAGTCGGTTAGCCTCTTCCTGAGAGTGTTTCTTCAGGTGGCTGTTCATGCCATCGACATTGTTGATGCCAAAGCCAGTAGCCAGGATGGTCACCTTCACCTTCTTACCCAGCTCGGGGTCGGTAGCCAGTCCCCACTTGATTTCGAAGTCGCCAAACTTTGCCATGAAGTCATTGACATCGTTCATCTCCTCCATCATCAGCGAGCCAGAGCCGTCCTTGTTGCCGGCAAAGGAGATGCTGAGCAGGATCTTCTTTGAGTTAAAGACGTCGTTATCGTTGAGCAATGGTGAGTTCAGTGCATCGTCGATGGCTTTCTTGACACGTCCTTCGCCCTCGCCATAGCCTGTTGACATGATAGCCACGCCACCATCCTTGAGTACGGTCTTCACGTCGTTGAAGTCGAGATTGATGAGTCCGTGGACGGTAATAATCTCGGCAATGGACTTGGCAGCTACCGACAATGTGTCGTCAGCCTTGCCAAAAGCATCGAGCACGGTAAGCTCAGGATAGATCTCGCGCAGGCGTTCATTATTTATAACAAGAAGAGCATCGACATGTTTCGACATCTCCTCCACACCGTCGAGTGCCTGGTCAATCTTTCGGTCGCCCTCGAAACGGAAGGGAATGGTGACGATGCCAACGGTAAGAATGCCCATTTCCTTAGACACACGGGCAATGACAGGAGCAGCACCCGTTCCAGTGCCACCACCCATGCCGGCTGTGATGAATGCCATGCGTGTACCGTCGTTAAGCATGTTCTTGATATCGTCGAGGCTCTCTTCAGCAGCAGCCCGAGCGCGCTCAGGTTTGTTTCCTGCTCCAAGGCCTTCCTTTCCTAACTGCAGATGAACAGGCACGGGTGAGTCGTTGAGTGCCTGGTTGTCAGTGTTGCAGAGCACGAATGACACGTCGTGAATGCCCTCACGGTACATGTGGTTCACAGCGTTGCCACCACCGCCGCCAACACCAATCACTTTGATAATGCTATTCTCCTTATCGGGCTCTCCGAAGTTCAGGAGGTCTATATTTGGATAATCTGCCATAGCTATATACGATTTGACGATTTTACTAATTACTGTTTTTTTACTGTTTACTCTTCTTCCTCAATCATAGTCTTGCCAAACTTCTTGAGCCACTTCCAGCCCTTGTTGATGGCGCTGTTCTCCTTCTTGATACGAGCCTGTTCGCGTGCCTCTGCCTCGGCTTTCTCACGCTCTATGCGCTCCTCTTCCTCTTTCTTGCGACGGGCTTCCTCTTCTGCCTGTTGCTTCTCACGCTCCGTACGGATGACGCCTGGGTCGGTCTCTGTTGCCTGACGGGCCTTACGCTGCTCAGTATTGATGGTGCCTGTCTGCTTGATGGCAAAGAGGTCGCCATTAGGATCGATAGCGTTGCCTGCACAGCTGATGTCACCCTTTGCCAACAGTCCCAAGACGGTATTCATGGTACCGTTCTTGGCATTGATTTCCGGGTTACTTGACGTGATGGTCTGTGTGACAAACTTCGCAATACGTATCTTGTCGATATGGGTGTGGTTGCGGAATGCCTTTTCAATGTTCTTCATATTCGAGCCGCCACCAGTGAGGATGATACCACCCAGGAGTTTGTCGCAGAGGTCGTTAGGCACCTGGAACCATACGTTCTCGATGATTTCCTCCAGACGTCCCTCGACAATCTCGATGAACTTACGGCACTCCACCTGACGGTCGGCATCGATGGAGTACTTCATGTTATTGTCTATTTCGTTATTCTCCGTATAGGCACAGCCATACTTGAGTTTCATCTTCTCAGCATCCTGCTCCTCCATTTGCAGCGATGCAATATCCTTGGTAATGTTGTTTGACCCCAGGGGAATAACTGCCAGATGACGAAGGATGTTCTTGTGATAGACAGACACGGTGGTGGTGTCGGCACCAATATCCACCAGTGCACAGCCAGAGCGTTTCTCTGACTCTGTGAGCACGCTGTCGGCCAGTGCCAGAGGTGCGAGATAGAGCTCGGCAATGCCTATCTCTGCCATTTCGAAGCAGCTGTTCAGACTTTTGTAGAAGGCTTTTCTCTGCAAGATGTTGAGGAAGTTGCCTTCCAGGTGTGAGCACTGAATGCCAACGGGTTCAATCTGGTATTGAGAGTCCACCTTATACTCCTGACCTGCCACGTCGAGTATTTCCTGGTCAGGATACTGCATGCTACGGTTGGCGTCCATCAGTTCGACGACCATGTCCTGTGTAACGATGGTGTCAGCAGGAAGGTCTTTGGTGATGACGTTACGTACGCTGTGGATAGACTGTCCGCCAATGCCTACATAGACCTGTGTGATCTCTGTCTTCAGTTGTACGGTCAGCTTCTTAACAATATTTGTCAGACATTGGGCAGTCTTTTCAATGTTATAAACCACCCCCTTACGGATGAATGAAGACGAGTCTTCTTTTACCACGGCGAGCACCTGAATGCTGCCATCGAGATTCTTTTTTCCCGCAATACCCGTCACCTTCGATGAACCGAGTTCAATAGCTACGATAAAGTCCTTTGCTGCCATCATATTATAGTTATTTTTGTTTCTTCTTACAAATAATCTGATTGTCGAATTCCACGCTGATGTACGAATACTTGTTCCAGCCGGCAACACTCAAGCCGTAACGGTAGAATTTCTCCAAGCGTTGGAGTTTCTTTTCCAAGTTCGTTGGGCGTCCTATATATATAATATGTTCGCCCACGCGAGGAACAATCTCCATGGAACCGTCGGCCAACACGTTGATTTGCTCTATCTGGTTCTGCCAGAACTTATTGTTGATGAGTGTGATACCAATAGGAGTGAGCACCTTCTGCGCATACTTGCGGCTGATGTGGCCAGTGGCAATGATAAGGTTGCTGGGATAGCGCGTATTGGACATCATTGACCCATGGTTGTCCAGGTAATAGTCGTCGCCATTGTCTGCCTTCACACGCAGGATAGGTGTCTTCTGCTTCAGCGTGATGCATATCTTGCCTTCACGTGTCCTGTAACATTCGGCATTCTCGACGAACGGACTTTGGCGTAACACCTCTTCAATGCTACGTGGGTTGATTTCGTTCATCGGCTTGGCTAACGGATAAGCCTTGTTTTGTTTAAGGAAATCCCTTACATCTTCATCGTTGAGGAATCCGTCAGTGACGTCGCGCTGGATATCAATCTTGACCTCAGAGCATACCTTGGCCACATCATCGGGCTTGTTGAACGCCGTGATGGCCAGCACCAGATAAGCAGCAAGTGCAATATCCAGTATGATAACTGTTGTCTTTTTCCAGTCGATGGTCACGTCTTTATTCTGTTTTCTTGTTATTTACTTTGTTGTTATAGCCTGCTCTTAAGCAGTTTCGTGATTTGTGGCACGTAGTTGTCGAGGTCGCCGGCACCAAGAACGATCAACACGTCGAAGTCATGGTGTTTCACAAAGTCGAGCACGTCGGCCCTTTGAATGATTTGTTTCTCCACGCCAGGAGCCAGACGGTCGTAGATGAGTTTCGAGGTAACTCCTTCGATAGGCAGTTCACGTGCAGGATAAATCTCTGTCAGTATGACCTCATC
>JAFPED010000171.1 GCA_017423565.1 Prevotella sp.
CGTTCAAACCGAAGTTTACTGTCTTACAGATAGGATAGCGGTTGGAACCGTTGCTCTCAGGGTCAACCAGATCATCAAGGTGATCCCATGTAATCAGGTTGTTTGCATTGACATAGAGACGGCACTGGCTCATGCCAACATACTTAATCCAGTTCTGAGGAAGTGTGTAGCTCAGTTCAATATTCTTCAGACGGACAAAAGCACCGTTCTTAAGGAAGAATGAGTTCTGACGCTGGTTGTGATCACCATTTGCGGCATAATGAAGTAGAGGATAATCTGCATTTGCAAGATTCTCCTGCTCACTTACTGCGGGATTCCAGCGGTTCAGATGGTGCTCCTTGACCTTACCGCCATTGATGAAGGCATACATAGCCTCTGCATCGTAATAGCGGCTAACATGGTCAACACCTTGGAACATCACTGAGAAGCCCCATCCTTTATAGTTAGCTCCCAGAGTCAGTGCGTATGTATTCTCCGGTATATCGCTATAACCGATGAATGTCTCATCACGGTCATCGATAAAGCCGTCGTTGTTCATGTCAACATACTTCAGGTCACCTGGCTGAAGGCGGTTGGTGATGAACGTTGCCTTGTGCTGGTCGATGTATCCGCCCTCGACACAGTCGGCAGCTGTCAGGAAACCGTCGGCAATGAGACCGAAATACTGACCGATTGGATGACCTTCACGTTTGCGGTAGTCTGTTGTACCGGCAGGCTCGTCTCTGGATATGATCTCATTCTTTGCGTGAGAGAATGTAAGACCTACATTGTATTGGAAGTCCTTGCCGATAGTATTGTTATGATGAAGTTCAATTTCAAGACCGGAGTTCTTGGTCTTACCGAGGTTGGCTACTGCCATTGTTACTCCCACCCATTGTGGACGGGTCAGATACTCTGTAAGAATGTCGTTACGTTTCTCGTAGAAGTAATCGATATTACCGGTAATCAGGCTGTTCAGTAAGTTGAATTCCAGACCTACATTGTACTTCTTGGCGCGCTCCCAGGTTACATCGAAGTTAGGATACTGCTGCTCATAGATACCTGTTGTTCCTGTGGTACCGAAGTAGTAGTCGTTACTAATCTGACTCCATTTCTGCTCATACAGGAAACGCTGGCCTGAATACTTGTCATTACCGACCTCACCATAGCTGGCACGGAGTTTCAGGTTCGACAACCAGTCCTTTGTTCCTTCCATGAATTTCTCATTGGTGATTCGCCAACCCAGAGAGAAAGCGGGGAAGAAACCGAAGCGCTTGCCCTTGACAAAGTTCTCAGAGCCGTTGTAACCGGCATTGAACTCAGCATAGTAACGCTCATTGTAGCCATAGGTAATACGACCAACAACACCCTGGTAGCGTTGTGCCAGTTCGGAGTTGTTACGATAGTCGTTCTGCATGTAAAGCACCATCGCTGTCACATCATGTACCTCATTAAATACACGCGCGTAATTCAGCTGTGCTTCCATGTAGAGTTTGTAGATAGCATATTTATCAGCACTGCCGTCACTGGTATCAAAGGAGTTGGTCATATTAGTATCTGTATTATACTTGATATATGAGTCCATATCCTGATAGTTGCCGTCATTGTAGTTAGCACGGTCGGCAGGCTCGTAAGTGGCAAAGCTGCGTGTGAAACGGTCACGGTGGTAGTTGTCGTAGTCGAATGACATCATTGCCTTGGCCGACAGTCCCTTTGTCAGCCAGTCCATCTTATAGTCAAAGATGAAGTTGGTCTCATTGATGGTGTTGATACCTTTATAGTATCCGGCATCTGACAGACGGCCAACGATATTGTTCTGATACTGTGCGTTACCTCCCCAGAGAGTCTTTGTGGTCTCACCATTCGGAATCTCATACTTAACGGGATAAACCCATCCTGGCTCGTGGTTCAGCTCGTAGAAGGTCTCGCTATAACCAGCTGTCTCGTTGGTGTTTGGACCTCTGCGCTCCTCAAAACGGGTACCGAAGTTGACAGAGAAAGTCAGGTCCTTTGTCAGGAAGAAGTCTGCATTTGCACGGAAGGCATAGCGGTTATAACCCAAACTTGAGGAATTACCGTATGCATCACGGCTCAGGTTCTTGAAGAGCGAACCTTGGTTATAGTATTCCAGAGATGCGTAGTAGCGCATGCGCTTTGTTCCTCCGCGTACTGATGCATTGTAACGCTGTGCAGGAGCAGAACTCTTGAGAACCTCGTCATACCAGTCGACATTAGGGTAGAGCAGTGCATCGGCTCCTGAGAGCTGACCATTAACACTCTTCTGGAACATGTCGATGTCATAAGAAGAATACTGTGAGGGCAGACCGTCATTGGAAAGTGCCTCCTCAAGTAGCTTGACAGTATCGTAGCTGTTAAGATATGTGTTCTTGCGGGTAGGACTCTGGAACTGGAAGTTGGCAGTAAGACTTACTACTGGCTTCTGTTCCTTACCGCGCTTAGTGGTGATAAGCATAACACCGTTAGCACCACGCACACCATAAACGGCTGTGGCAGAAGCATCCTTAAGAACAGAGATGGTCTCGATATCGTCGGGAGCAATCTGTGAGAACGAGCGCTCAACACCATCCACAAGGATCAGAGGCTGTGCGTCACCGGCGAAAGTAGCACGACCACGGATGAAGATCTGTGCATCATCGGCACCAGGAGCACCTGAGGTCTGAGAAGTGATTACTCCAGGAATCTTACCGGCAATAGCCTGAGAGACGTTGGCTGCCGGAGTAGAGAGCAGGTCCTTAGATGTCACCTGAGAGATAGCACCGATCACACTCTCCTTCTTCTGCTGACCATAACCTACGACAACGACCTCCTCAAGGGCTGTCTCGTCACCAGTCATGGTGATGTCTACTACGGACCGGCCGTTTACCTTCACTGACACATCCTTATAACCTATATAAGAGATGTTCAGTGTAGCATTCGGACCAACCGTGATTGCATAGTTACCGTCGAAGTCAGTAACGGTGGCATTCTTGGTGCCCGCCTCCCTGACAGTGGCACCGATGATCTCTTCACCATTGGCGTCAACCACCTTTCCGGTAACCTTGCTCTGAGCCGATGCTCCCAAAGAGAGGAGCATCAACCCTGCGAGCAGGAAAAATCTGAATATCTTGTTGTTCATATTCTTTCTTATATTTAAATTAATACTGCTTCAAGATAGCCTGAATGTCAGACTCTGAGAGAGCAAAGTCAAAGAACTGGATGTCATCGAAGGCAAATCCGGGATCATTGTCACCCCAGTTCCATGCCTGATTACCGCCAAGACAGATATACTTCAGATCTCCACCTTTGCGGAACAGACCCTTCTGGGTATTGGCTGTTCCATCCATCTGCCATTCGTTCTTTAGAACTCCATCGAAATATACTTTTGCGTTTTCGTCATCGAATACTACTGTATACAAATGCCACTGCTTGTCAGCCAACCAGTCGGTCTCGTTGTGATATAGTGTGTTGACACCAGCTACGTTCTGAGCATCGGTATAGTCTGTCCAACCGTCGTTGTTTAACTGTAGGACTCCACGATACTGACAAGCGAACATTGGCCATGTGTTCTCACCGTTAACAGGTGCAGCACCGTAAGCCATGAACAGAGGTGCCCACATATAGTCTGCCGAGGCACCAGCCTTGGATGCGTTAACCCAAACGGAGATACTGAGCTGTTCTGACTCGGCAGAGTGGGTGAGAAGATCCTCTGGCAGTAACAGATAGTTCTGTCGCATACCACCTGTGATATTCTGGAATACCTTTCCGTGAGCATCGCCACTATCTACGAATGAACCACCGCCAACGATTGTGACACCGTCTGCATCCTCGAACTTATTACGGTAATAAGCTGCAGGACCAGTCTCACCTTGTCCTCCACCTCTCTTTACAGTCATAATGTCCTGAATATCAGATGCAGTCAACGCCATGTCATAGATTGCGATATCATCGAATGCAAATCCCGGGTCGTTGTCACCCCAGTTCCATGCCTGATTACCACCAAGGCAGATGTATTTCAAGTCTGCACCATTTGTGAACAGACCCATCTGGGTGTTATTGGTGCCGTCCATCAGCCACTCGTTCTTCAGTTCTCCATCGAAGTAAACCTTAGCATTCTCACCGTCGAATACCGCTGTATAATAGTGCCATTGCTTGTCAGCAAGCCAGTCGGTCTCGTTATGGTAAAGAGTGTTTACACCTGCTACATTCTGAACGTCGGTATAATCTGTCCAGCCTGCGTTGTTCAGCTGAAGGACTCCACGATACTGGCACGCGAACATCGGCCATGTGTTCTCACCATTGTTTGGAGCTGCTCCGTATGCCATGAAGAGTGGTGCCCACATATAGTCGGATGATGCACCAGCATTCGCTGCATTTACCCAAACACCGATTGACATCTGATGTGTCTCTGCTGAATGAGAAAGGGCATCCTCTGGCAACAGCAGGTAGTTCTGTCGCATACCACCGGTAATATTCTGGAATACCTTTCCGAAATATGGGTCGGCGTCAGTGGTAAATGAACCGCCTCCAACGATGGTCAGGCCAGATGTGTTGTCGAAGTTGTTGAAGAATACGGGCTCTGGCAATACTATGCCGCCGCCTCCGCCTTTCGTCTTGTTATCAATAATCTTCTGTACCTGATCTATATTGAGGGCTTTGTCATAAACCACGAAGTCATCGAATGCGAATCCTGCATCCGGATCACCCCATCCCCATGCCTGGTTACCACCAAGGGCAATATAAGACAAATCAGCACCATTGTTGAACAGACCGGTAACGTTCTGACCGTCCTGTGCAGGATCGAACTCCCATTGGTTGGTTATCTGACCGTCAAGATACTGAGTTACCTGGGTTGCTTTGAAGCTGATTGCGAAATAGTGCCACTGGGCATCATCGAGCCAGTTCCTTACGAAATTATATGCGCCATCACCAGCCTCCCATGCGTTCTTATGATATATATTAACCTTACCATCAACATGCTGGGCACCGGTAAAGTCACTCCATCCGTTGTTGTTGATCTGAACGGGACCTCGGCTCTGAAGAGCGAACATAGGCATACCCTGATCACCACCGTTAGGAGCATGGTTAAATGCTGTAAGGAATGGAGAATAGGTATAGCTGTTCAGGTCACCGGCATTGGCTGCGCTTACCCAGAAACCGATTGTCATCTCCTGGCTCTCTGCCGAGTGAGATAATATATGACTGGGCAGATGCAGGTAGTTTGTGCTCTTATCACCAGCGATGTTTTGGAATACCTTACCGAAACCTGTGGCTTCATCATTACGCAGTGAACCTCCACCGATGATTTCGGCTTCGCCTAAACCACTATTAAAGTCAAGCAAGTAGACAGGTTCTGGTAACTTGACATCTCCTTTCTTGATAGCAGGACGGGCAACGTCTTTTTCCGTCATTTGATTGCGGATAGTCGTGAAATCGTCGAGTCTGAACTCACCGGCTTCTGATCCGACAATGATTTCAGATGAAGAATTGACTGCAGCAATTAATTCTTTGTTGTCAGAATCGTTTGTTGCCATTACTGCTTCACCATCTTTGTATATGGTAAAGCCTGTCTCCCGGATCTGAACACCGATGAAGTGTACGTAGCCATCTTCGAGGCCAGTGATTCCTGTGGCAGGAAGAATGGATGTTCCGTCAGCAAGAGTCAGCATCTGACTCGTGGTCTGATCCTTTGGAGCTCTGAGCCAGAAAGTAAAGCCAGCTCCGTTTTGCAGCTTTACTGCTGTGAGCGGATTTGCCAGATGAACCTTCGCTCCATTGAGATGAAGCGACTGATTGTAGAGGGAATCATCATATTCTGCCTCTACACCTGCGTCGTACGCTGTGACATAGGCCATGTCATCGATACTCTCCTCATTAAAGGAATAGGTATCGAGTTTCTGTCGAGTTGGATAGACGTCAGTACCCGGTTCCGGGTCCATCTTTCCCCAATCCTCACAAGAAACAAGACTGACCATAAGTCCAATCATGCCAACAAACGCAATGAATGATCTTTTAATCTTCATACAATTCGTTTTTTTTGTTAGGTTGTTATTAAAAATTAATTATATTAGTAAAAATTTACCGCAAAGTTAGTTAAAATTCATTTATGTTAGGTGGACAAAACGA
>JAFPED010000172.1 GCA_017423565.1 Prevotella sp.
CAAACAATAAGCTGAAGAAGTTTGGTATGGTTGTTGACAATGTGAAAAAGACTGACTTCATTCGTAAGAAAGGGTTGACACAACACACTTACGGCCTGATAGCCAACGTCAACTACAAGAAAGACCAGTGGGACATTATCGGCGGTCTGAGTGTACAAAACTTCGACGGCAATCATTTTGGCGACGTCACTTATGCCAAGGACGATGACGTACGTGCTGCCTATCTCTCCAAGGGCAACTATAGGTATTACGATTCCGATGCCCATAAGTTCGATGCGAATGTCTTTGCGAAAGCGCTGTATCACATCAATGACTCATGGGACATCTTCGGCGATGTGCAGCTGCGACAGGTAAACTATAAGACTGACGGTATCAACGACTCATTCTATGAGGACAACGACAAATACTATAACCAGAAACTGGACATCGACAAGAGCTATACCTTCTTCAATCCGAAGGCAGGTTTCTCCTGGCATCAAGGTCCTCACCGCGTCTATGGTTCGGTGGCTATGAGTCATCGTGAGCCAGAGCGTAACAACTTCACTGACAATGGCTCCTATCCTGCACCCGAGGCAGAGCAGCTAATTGACTATGAACTGGGTTATAACTTTGCTGAAGACAACTACCGCCTGGGCGTGAACCTTTATTATATGGACTATAACGACCAGTTTGTGCAGACAGGAGAACTGAGCGACATCGGTGAGAACCTGACCACCAACATCAAGGACTCCTATCGTATGGGTATTGAGCTACAGGCAGGCATCGACCCCACCTCTTGGCTGACTATTGAGGGTAATGCTGCACTGAGCAGTAACAAGATCAAGAATTTCGACGAGCATGCCAGCGTCAATTGGGATGATTCGTTCCGTGTTATTCACTACGACAACTCCACACTTGCTTTCTCGCCCTCAACGATTCTTAATGGATTCGTCAATTTCCACTGGAAAGGCATCCAGGCAACATGGCACACCAACTTCGTCAGTCGCCAGTATCTCGATAACACAGAGAATGTTGACCGTTCGCTTCCATGCTATTCAGTGTCGAATGTCTCGCTGGCCTATACGCTCAAGCCAAAGAAGGTGATGAAAGAAGTTATCTTCAGTCTTAACTTCAACAATCTGTTCAGCCGCCGCTATGCCTCCAGTGGATGGGTATATTCCAGCATCGTAGAAGACTATGGCCATCCCAACGAGAACCGCTATTACCAGATAGGCTTCATTCCAGCTGCCGGTTTCGCCGTTCAGGGTGGTGTGACGCTTCGTTTTTAGCAATCAGTAAGTCGGGAATATGCAATTCAATACGCTTGACATCATCACCACGGTACTCGGACTGGCCTATATCCTGTTCGAGTACCGTGCCAGTGCATGGATGTGGATTGTTGGCATCGTCATGCAGCTATTGGGCATCGTCCTTTACTACCAGAAAGGTCTTTATGCCGACTGTGGCATGGAGTTTTATTATCTTTCCGTCTCTTTCTATGGACTTTGGCAATGGGTAGCAAAGCCCAAACAAGCCCCCAAAGGCGAGAAGACGTCCAACATCTGGAGCGTCTTCAGTCTTCCCTCGATGTGGCCTGTTGTATGGATGCTGTCAGGAATGGTGGCTTTGTGGATGCTGATTTACTGGCTTTTAGTTACCTTTACCGATAGCACCGTACCTCTGGCAGACAGCTTCACCACGGCACTCAGTCTGTTAGGTGTATGGGCGCTGGCCCATAAGATGTTAGAGCAGTGGCTTGTATGGATTGTGGTCGATGTGGTGTCGAGTGTGCTTTATGCCACCAAGGACCTGCCCTTTAAGTCAGGACTTTACGCTTTGTATGTTGTCATAGCCGTCTTAGGCTATTTCCGTTGGAGGCGACTCGCACAGATGAGCAGCAAGCCACGTATGTAATATACATGGCTTGCTGCTGTTTTGAAAAAAAGGTTCTATCCTTTTGTCAAACCGTTTTTTTCCATTACCTTTGTAGCCGAGATACTAAAAACGAAATATTGTGCAATGAAGAATAAAGTTGTATTATTGGCTCTTGCGGCCATGATGATACTCTGTACTGCTGCCACCTGTTCTGCTGGTGACGATGAGTTATATTATAATAGTCATGACGGTTCTCTGAATGTGTGGGGTACTACATGGGAAGCTACCAGTTTCCAGGAAAACGGTTCTTGGCGTACTGCTTACGATAGTGGCAGGAGTCTGCGCATCGTTTTCCGCAATACGACCTATGAAGCTTCCTATGCAACCCATAATAATGGCTCCTCTGGTAGTTCGCATTCTGTGGGGTCAAGCTATTATGGAGGTGACTGTGAAGTGCAAGGAAGGTATATCTACTGTTACGACGGCAATAGCCGTAATGAGAGGATTCGTATGGAGGTGATACGTGTCGGTTTGAGAGAAATGGAGGCTAATGTCTATCTTCCTTCCCGCAACGACAGCTTCCGTGTCATCTTAAACCAGAGCCACTAGTACACCAGCAAGTGTCAGCTCGCTTTCCTTTTTTTATTGATACAGGTAGGTCGTCAGTGTGTTTCCGTCATAGGTCTCTTGGCGTAGCAGGCGTGCATTAGCAGGGATGCTCACGGCTTTTGTTCCACGGCCGAGCACCATAGGGGCGGTCTCTACACGCAGCTCGTCCCACAAGCCCGACTCAATGAACGACTGATGAGTCTGTGAGCCACCCTCGACAATGAGCGACTGAATGCCTTGCATGTAAAGGTCGTCTATTAATAATGGTAAGGGACGGTCGTGGGTCAGCACTATTCGTTTGGGGTCAGGACCACTCCAGTAGCGCACGTTGAGCAGCGGGTGCTCACGTTCGTAGGTGGTATGACCTACCAGTATGGCGTCTTCGTCGGCACGTAACTTGTGCGAACGTATCTGTGTCTGGCTATTCGAAAGCTGTATGGCTTTGTAGTCCTTGTCTATGAAACCGTCGGCTGACTGTGCCCACTTCAGTATGATATAAGGGCGATGCTTGCTGTGGTAAGTGAAGAAACGACGGTTCAACCAACGACATTCCTGCTCAAGAACCCCTGTGATAACCGTAATGCCGGCATCGCGCAACCGTTGGATGCCACGTCCGGAAACCTCAGCAAAAGGGTCAACGCACCCTACCACACAGCGTTTGACTCCTTTACGAATAATAAGGTCGGCACAGGGTGGGGTCTTCCCATAGTGTGAACAGGGCTCCAGGCTGACGTAGATGGTTGACTCTGCAAGCAGTGGCTCGTCGGCTGCGCGTACGGATGCAAAGGCATTCACCTCGGCATGACCTTCACCGTAACGCTGGTGATAGCCCTCGCCAATGATGCGGTCGCCGCTTACAATGACTGCTCCAACCATGGGGTTGGGTCGTGCGTTCTGCATGCCGTTGGCAGCTAACTGCAGGCAACGGCGCATGTATCTCTCGTCTTTCTCCTCATTGTTCATGGCTACAAAGATACGAATAAGCGAGAACAATACAAAACAAAACACGAAGTTTTTGTTTTTCTCACCGATGAGAATTTTATTTCTCACCGATGAGAATTTAATTTCTCACCAATGAGAATTCCGTTTTAACCTATATCTAATGACACGCAGAGTGAGTATAATTGTCAATTCTTTGCTTTAAATTAAAAAATAAATCGTACATTTGCACCATGATAACTTTTGTAGCATTGTGGCGCCGACTGGTGCCGTTATACGACGAACCCGAGGCAAGAGCCATTGTACGGCTGTTGCTGGAGAAAAAGTATAACATGTCGTTGGCAGACATCTGTGTTGGAAAGTTGGAAGAACTGCCGCCATCAGATGCCGAAACGCTGGAACAAGCCATGAAACGCCTGCAGGCAGGTGAACCGATACAATATGTGGTTGGTGAAGAACAGTTCGGCAGCCGTTCCTTCTTGGTGACGCCCCACGTGCTGATACCCCGTCCTGAGACCTTGGAACTCTGCGAGTGGATTGAAGAAGAAGGGCAGGGGCGTTCCACTATCCTCGACATTGGCACCGGCTCAGGTTGCATCGCCATTACACTGGCCTTGGATATGCCGGACACGAAGGTGACGGCATGGGACATCTCTGCTGAGGCATTGAGTGTGGCTCGTCAGAATGCCAGCAGGCTGCATGCCGACGTCTTGTTTGAGCTTGTCGATGTGCTGGGAGAGAAGCCAGAGCAGTGTTATGACATGATAGTGAGCAATCCGCCGTATATTGCTGAGCATGAGGCTGCAACCATGCAGAAGAATGTTGTTGACTGGGAACCGCGACAGGCGCTGTTCGTTAGCGACAATAGGCCGTTGCTGTTCTATGAAGCAATAGCTGACTATGCAGACAAGCATTTGAATACTGGCGGATTCTTGTTTTTTGAAATCAATCCGTTGTTCAGCCAGCAACTAATGGAAATGCTTGATAAGCACGGGTTTAAGGAAGTAGAATTAAGGACTGACCAGTTTGGGAAGTCACGTATGATAAAAGCTGTGAAGGCATGATGAGTGAGAAAGATGCATTGCTGAGACTGTCTGCCCTGTGTGCGCAAGGTGAACACTGCCAGTGGGAAATGACAGAGAAACTTCGTAAATGGGAGATTGATGACGAAGCGCAGGCACGTATCATGGAGCGACTTGTCAAAGACCGTTACGTAGATGACGAGCGTTTTGCACGGGCTTTCGTGCTCGATAAGATACGCTATAACAAGTGGGGACGTAGGAAAGTGGAACAGGCATTGTACCAGAAACATATTGCCGACGATATAAGGCGAAGGACGCTGGACGATGTGAGTGACGAGGAATACTTGAAAGTGCTGCAGCCCCTGCTGAAACAGAAACGTCGCTCGACAAAGGCAGCAAGTGACTACGAGATGAACCAGAAACTCATTCGCTTTGCGCTTGGACGAGGATTTACCTTCGACATCATCCGACAGTGCATGGACGTGGAAGAAGAGATGGAGGATTGGGAAGAAGAATGAATATCTGGAGAGACATACTCGACCTCTTCGTGCCTCGGCAATGTGTCATGTGTGAGGGACGGCTGGATGTGGATGAGGAGTTTATCTGTAAGGCATGTAGCGACGAACTGCCACGTACTTTCTTCCATAAGAACCCTTATGAGAACATTATGGCACAGATGTTCTGGGGACTGATGCCCATTGAAAAGGCGACGGCATGGTTCTACTATGCCCCCAATACACGCACCAGCCAAATAATCTATGACCTTAAGTACCATCATCAGCCAGACATTGGTGTCAGCATGGGGCAGCTGATGGCAAGGGAAATTAAAGACAGTGGTTTCTTCGACGGCATCGATGTGATAGTGCCTATACCATTGGCGCCACAGCGACAGCAGGAACGCGGCTATAACCAGAGCACTATGATAGCCCGAGGCATCAGTAGGGAAACACAATTACCTGTGGTCGAAGATGCTGTAAGGCGACTGCATTTCGAACAAAGCCAGACGCATCTTGACCGATGGGAACGACTGAAGAATGTCGAACAGCTGTTTCAGGCTTCTCATGCAGAACAGCTCATCAATAAACATGTATTGCTGATAGAC
>JAFPED010000173.1 GCA_017423565.1 Prevotella sp.
CGATGACACCAGAATACTGTTTACCTCTTCCTCGGCCTCGAGTGCGGCACGCTTATCGGCTGCTGTGCCCTGCGCAATGATGGTGCCAGCCAGCTCCCAATGATACTCGAAAGTCTCAGGGCCTCTAGGTGTGCGAGGACCATCGTCGCTACTGCATGCAGTGAAGGCAACGGGAATTGCCAACAGTACGACTGCTATAAAGATTCTAATACAATTTTTCATCATCATACAAATTTTAAATTAGTTGTGACTATAATCTGCGTGCAAAGATAGATACATTTTTTAAAATACCAAAACTTTTTGGGGCTTTTTGCGTTTTTTGACTTCTTTTCCGCTTTAGTCGTCAAGTATCGTGATGCGACTTAAGTTAATAATTGTAAACAACATACATCTCATCGAAATTTATTGTTATTTTTTATGATAAAAATTTGGCCAAGTAAAACAATTGCACTAACTTTACCGCCTGGAAATGTAATGAAAAGATCTATTAACTTAAAACATATTTATATTATGAAAAGAAAAAGACTTATTTGGATGCTGGCAGGAGCAATTGCCTTCTGCAGCACTAGCATGATGCAAACCTCATGTACAGAAGCAGAAGACAATCCTGTAATGCCCGAGGAGGGAACATCGGGATGGGTAGGTGGTAACGAGTTTACACCTACACAGTTGATTCCTACAAATATCTATGTAGCGCCTGGAGTTGATCCCGACGTTAAGCAGGCCATCGATTGGGCTTCGAAGGGTGTGGTTGACCAGCTTGACGATGATCTGTCGGTTCCTGTCTACGTGGTAAACAAGCTTACCGACCTGAGCGACGAGCAAATGGATGATATCATGTATAGTGGCGAGACGGTGCTACTGATGAACCCTGTGGAGAGCGAGATTAAGGCATATCTGGAAACCCACGACTACATCACTCTCGATCCAGAAATTACCGACTCTACCTGGATTCTGGGATTCAACAATGACACAAAGATTCTCATCGACAAACTGAGCACAACTGGCGACCCCGTGGCTGACAATGCTGACCGCGACGAAAAGACTTATGTAGCTCTGTCGGGAGTGTTTACAGCTTTCGCCGAGCGCTACGAGGGCTATACCGGAGCCTTCGGCGGCGATGATAAAGAAGACACCAAGAAGATGGAGAACCTGTTTGCATCGTACCACTTTGTGCATGTAAACTCATATTCTGCCCACGTGCACTACGACACCACATGGGGCGAGAAGTACTATCTTGACGGAACAGGTTCGGCCACCACTCTGCTCGACGTTTATCCAGTACACGTGTACGAGGGACAGGCTGGAGCAGGCGACTACTTTGCTGTTAAGATGAATACCAGCGTGGCCAATGCCGGCATGTGGAAGGGTAAAGGCTGGAATAGACGTGTAGGTATATACATCCGCCACTGCGGATTGTGGGCTACCAACTTTGACACTCAAGTTGTGCCGATGAAGGACGAAAACACAGCGATGCCTCAGACAGAACTGCAGTTCCTGGCAGCATGTCCACCAACACCAGGCACCACCACCAATCAGAAGTATTATGAAGACTCTAAGTCGTTCAGCCTTAACGTTTCGGCTACAGGTAAGCTGGAGTCTGGCGAAGAGGTTAAACCAGGCGAAGACCCTACAGCCAAGTCATCAAAGAGCTTGCAGGTACAGTTGTCCATGGGCTGGAACTGGACCCACAAGGAGAGCTATACCATACAGAATGTAGAGATTGAGGATCGTCATGCCGGAAACAGCATCGATTGGAACATCAAGTTCAACGATCTGCCTCACTACGATTGGGATGAGGACTACGGATTTAAGATCACCGAATCGCTGCCATACCGCAACACGCAGGCACTCAACGCATCGTGGATGTGGTACGATCCCAATGCCAAGGACGAGAGCGATACCAAGCCTCTGCTCATCAAGGTTACCACCAATCCTCAGTACGAGATGCAGACCTTCTGGACCACCAAGGCCGACCTGAAGTCTGTATATTACAATCACTCTAAGACAGAATTCTTCAAGATACCACGCCCCAACAACAAGCATGCCGGCGAGCTGGTAATCAAGAACGACCTGAAGGATGATGCTTACATCTCTGATATCCGTGTATATCGCAAGGGCACAAATATTTTGGTGGGCAACTACAGCATGTCGGTACCTAACGGCGAGGAGCAGAGTCTGGGCCACTATCTGTCGGATAATCAGGCGTATACAGTTACGTTTAAGGCCACGTTCGGCGATGGATCAACAGCCTACTACGGCTATTCGCTTAACGATGGCATAAAGGTAACTCATAACACTACCACAAAGCTCTATGCACGAAACGACTTCACTGCAGAAGGCGCTTGATATGAGCTAAAACAAATAAA
>JAFPED010000174.1 GCA_017423565.1 Prevotella sp.
CTTTTTTACCTTTTTACTTTTTTACTTTTTTACTTTTCTTTGTAAAAAAATGCACGATGTACCCAAATCACACAACCAACGAGAATGAGTGCCATAGCTGGCATTGTCATCATACCATTGTTAACATAGCCATCAGGCAACACTTGAAGACCTAACAGGGTACCACGACCAAGCAGCTCGCGCACGGCACCTACGATGACCAATATCATGGCATAGCCAAGACCATTACCCACACCATCGAGGAACGAAGGCCAAGGCTTGTTCATCATAGCAAAAGCCTCAAGACGTCCCATAAGGATACAGTTAGTAATAATCAGACCAACATAGACAGAAAGCTGAACGCTAACGTCATAAGCAAAAGCCTTCAGTATCTGTGACACGATGGTTACAAGAGCTGCAACGACCACCAACTGTACCACAATACGAATGCGGTTCGGTATGGTATTGCGAATGATGGAGATAATCACGTTCGAGAAAGCAGTGATTACCGTTACAGCCAGTCCCATCACAATGGCAGGCTTCAATTGCGAAGTAACAGCCAAGGCAGAACAGATGCCAAGCACCTGACCAAGTATGGGATGGTCAATATTCAAAGGGTTTGTAAAAACCTCTCTATTCTTTTTGCTAAATAATGCCATAGTTTATTCCTCCTCTGCTTTAAGGTTTACACTGGTAGTATCGGAACCGGCAGTGGTAATAGACTCTGTCTGTTGGCCTATTGCGAAGTTCTTCATATTCTTCATTCCGTCCTTGATCATGGCATCTACGCCGTTGGATGTCAGCGTGGCGCCTGTCACGCAGTCCACTTGTGACTCGGGAGCCTCCACTTTCTTGACAACAGAAAGAATGACATTGCCATTCTCGTCCCAGATCTGCTTACCAATGAACTTCTCCTGCCAAGCCTGAGAATCCTTTATCTCTGCACCCAGTCCGGCAGTCTCACTCTCATGGTTGAAATAGACACCATAGACCTTTCCTTCCTTATCAATAGCCAGGTAACCGCTGATGCCACCCCAAAGGCCCATGCCTTTCAAGTAGGCAACCACAATCTCCTTTCCGTCTATCTCACATTCATAAATCTTCTGGCCGTCCACATCCTTCTCTTCTTTTACAACCTCAGCATACTTAGCCTCGGCTTCAGCACCGTCAAGGTCACGGATGTTCAGCGAATAGAGAATCTGTTTCTTGACGTCAAGTGCCACATTTGCATCCTGCATCGGCTTCAGTGCCTGATAGACAAAAGCCAACAGGAAAGCAACGATGATCACGAGTATCGCACTATATATAATAATGTACGAGTTACTATTAGTATTCAGTTTCATTTGGTACCTCCTCTCTTTAAACGTTTCGAGATATTACGTTCCACGATGAAGTGGTCAATAGTCGGAGCAAACATGTTTCCGAAGAATATGGCCAGCATCATGCCCTCAGGATAACCAGCATTCATCACACGTATGATGACTGCCATGGCTCCAATGAGGAAACCATAAATGTACTTACCACAGTCAGTACGGCAAGAGGTAACAGGGTCGGTTGCCATAAAGACAGCACCAAAGGCAAAGCCTCCAAGTACGAAATGCTCCCACCAAGGCATGGCAGACATGCCCGTAGCCTCGAAGATGGCAGCCATAACACCTCCACCTACAAACACGCTCAACATAGTACGCCAGGAAGCAATACCCGTCCAAAGAAGAATACAAGCACCAATAGCAATGGCTATAACCGATGTTTCTCCAATAGATCCGGGAATAAGTCCTGTCACCATATCCATATTAAACGGAACATCAGCTCCTTGTGCCATCTGACCTAACGGAGTGGCACCAGTGAAACCATTGACAGGAGTACCTCCAAATCCCCAGATAGGACTATCTGCTACCCACACCTTGTCACCAGTCATCACAGACGGATAAGAGAAAAAGAGGAACATACGTGCTGCAATAGCAGGATTAAAGATGTTCATACCTGTTCCACCAAAGATCTCCTTACAGAAGATAACAGAGAAGGCACATGCTAAAGCCAGCATCCACAATGGACAACCTACAGGAACGATAAGTGGAATAATGATACCTGAAACAAGGTAACCCTCCTGTATCTCTTCCCCTTTCCATTGTGCCCACGCGAACTCAATGCCCAGACCGACAACGTATGAGACAATGATTTTGGGCATTACGGCCAGGAATCCAAAGATGAACATATCCCAGAACGAAGCATCGATGTTTGATGCCAAAGCATTTTGATAACCAATGTTATACATGCCAAACAGCAGCGCCGGCAATAAGGCTATCACTACAAAACTCATGATACGCTTCGAGTCTATAGCATCGTGGATACTTACTCCTGTACGAGCCGTCGTGTTTGGCACATATAGGAAAGTTTCAAATCCATCGAAAATACTACGAAAAGCGTGCAGCTTGCCTTCGGGTTCGAAGTTGGGCTTAATCTTATTGAGATAATTTCTTAAAAAACTCATAAATGTATTTACGATTTGACGATTTACAATTTACGATTTAAGCATTCTCTTTTCTGAGAATGTTCAGTCCCTCACGGACGATGCGCTGCAGCTCTAACTTCGAGGAGTCAACAAACTCAGCAACGGCAAAGTCTTCTGGTGACACCTCATAGATACCCAGTTGCTCCATGCGGTCGATATCGCCAGCTATAATAGCTTTGATAAGGTACTCTCCATATATATCCATAGGCAGTACGCGATCGTACTCACCACTCATAATCATATGACGTTCACCGCCTTTGATGCGTGCATCTAAAGCATATTGCTTCTTTCCGAACAACCATGAGCAATAGCTGCGATTAACCGAGAACTGACCAAAACGAGGCATTATCCAACCCAACATCTCATTTTTGTCATCACCCTCAGGAATAACAGTGATCTCAGAGGTATGAGCCCCCAGGAAGCCATCCTTCGTCGTTGGACGACCAGTCAAAGGATTACCATTAATGATACGTACTGAATGGTCACTGTCATAGCTATTACTCAATAGCGTCGTCAGTTCCTGTCCCACCAGCATGTCAACATAAGCAGGATTTTTCACCTCACTACCAGCCAAAGCTACCGTACGGCGAAGATCCACCTTACCGCTATTAAACAGTCTTCCGATGAAAAGCACTACAGTAGGATCACCAATAGTCCATACTACCTCACCTTTGTTGACAGGGTCAAGATGATTAACCTGTACACCAACATTTCCTGCTGGGCATTTACCATCGAAGACCGTCACTTCTACATCCTTGAAGTTTTCCATACTTGAGTGAACACCCACACCAAGATAGGTCTTTGCCATCTTCGACAGGGCAGTCAATCCCGTTTGGAAGTCTTTCTCCTTACCTTTCAACTCAAATTCGAAATTAGCAGCCAGGGGCATATCGCGCAAAGCAGACACGAAAATAGCCTTGGGATGAGTCTCTGGATTGGTAGAGATAGCATAGGGCAACTGATTGATGTAGCCAAACAAACCGGCATCCAGCAACATGCTCTTCACCTGTTCACCAGTCAAAGTGTTCACGTTGCTTGCACCAAAATCTCTGAATTCCTGATTAGCATCAGCATCTACCCGTATGCTGAGCACTTTTCTTCTGTCACCACGCTCTACAGCAGCAATAGTGCCACTGACAGGCGAAGCAAATTTTACCGTCGGGTAGTTCTTGTTGACGAACAATGCGTCACCGGCTTTGACCTTATCACCTTCCTTGACAACAACTTTTGGTACGACACCTTCGAAGTCATCAGGTACTAAAGCGTATTTCCCACTTGACCTCAGAAGAATTTTCGTCTCTTCAGCTTTTCCTTTCAGGTTAATGTCCAAGCCTTTCCGTAACTTGATTACATTTGCCATATCATTGTATATTTGATAGATGCAATATTAAATGCAGGCGCAAAATTACATAAAAAAGAATAGAATAAAAAGAAAAATCACGAAAATGTGCTGTTGTACCAAGAAAAATATGTAATTTTGTATCAAAATTGTAAGCATATCAAAAAAATCAAGCAAATAATCATTGGCATTGTATGGGCCATTATGGGACTATACGTGCTTTTGATGATACTCACACACGTGGCTCCTGTGCAGCAGTTCCTTGGCTCACAGGCAGCTAATGCATTGTCCCAGAAATTAGGCACCACAGTAGCTGTTGGACGCTTAGACATAGGTTTTCTCAATCGTGTCAGCCTCGATGATGTCGTCATCATGGACCAACAAAACAAGCAACTGCTCCGTGCGTCCCGCTTGTCTGCCAAGATTGACATATTACCCCTGCTGCAAGGTCGTTTGTCCATTGCCACTGCTCAGCTTTTCGGAGCCCATATTCAGCTCTATGCCGACAGCTTAGGCGCAACCCCAAATTACCAATTTGCCCTCGACTCATTATCCTCACGCGACACTTTAGACCAGTCTTCTATCGACCTGCGTATCAATTCTTTAATTATGCGTCATAGTTCCGTAAAATATGATTTGTTGAACAAGCCGCAAACCAAGGGACTTCTGAATCCGTCACATCTGAACCTTACTGATATAAGTGCGCACCTGATTCTGAAAACACTCCGTGATGACTCCCTGAACCTTACGGTAAAAAAACTGGCTTTCAATGAACAGTCCGGGCTCAATGTGCGCCATTTGTCACTGCATGCAGAGGCATCGACCACTGATGCCACCATCAGTGATCTTGTGCTTCGTCTCCCCCACTCTGAGCTGACTTTAGGTGACCTCTCAGCACACTACCAGATAAATCAGGGACGGTTGGCAAACAATTCGCTCCATTACCGTGGTAGCATACAGGAATCCACCATTACTACAAATGATATTGCATGTTTGTTGCCTCAGTGCGAACAAATCACCGACCAGCTATTGCTGTCATCATCGTTCTCGGGTACAATGAACAGCATTGACGTTCACCAACTACGACTCGTTTCCGCAGACGGTAATATAGCTCTCAACTCCACAGGGTTCGTCCATCATTGGAATCAACAGCCAGCATGGCAAGTCAATCTCGACCAGCTGATGCTTTCCTCATCGCTCATTAACAATTTACAGACTATCCTCACTGACAAAGTCAGTTTACCCGACATCGTTACACGCTTAGGAACAATCAATCTGCAAGGTGAAGCCGAAGGTACAGGACGAGTCTTCAGCCTCAACGCACAGTTGAAGGCCGATGCAGGCTCGTTATCTGTTGACATGGGCATGCACGACTCGGAACGTTTCGATGGCCACGTCCAGAGTGATGGCATCAATCTCAATACGTTGCTCAACGACGACCAGTTCGGTACAGCATCCATCGACCTTGACGTCAGCGGAAGACTCAATGAGAGCCGTACGCCATCTGTCAGTGCAAAGGGAACAATCCCCGTCTTCGATTTCAAGGGCTACCAATACCATCATATTGCCATTGATGCCAACTACACAGATGATAACATTGATGGCATTATCACCATCGACGACCCAAACATACGGCTGTCGGCAGAAGGCAGTGCTAACATTCATCACGGTCAGTTGAACAGCTGTCAGCTAAAGGCTTCCCTGTCCGACTTCCGGCCGTCTATTCTGAATCTGACACATCAGTGGGAGAACACGACCATTCATGCAGATATCGAGTCCGACATCAGCGCCACCAACATCAGTGATGCTACTGGCACGGTACATATCAGCAATTTCAGCATGCAGTCTGACAAGCAGACCTACCGCCTACAATCTCTTGACATCAATAGTGGCTACGACGAAACCAATCAGCATTTCCTTGCATTAAAGAGTGATTTCGGCACCATGAACATCAAAGGAATGTTCGACTATGCCACGATAGCACAAAGCATTGCCAACATTGCAGGTCAATACATGCCCACTCTGCCTGGACTACCAGCACAGCACCCAACAAAAAACAATTTCGCTTTCCAGCTTAACATGTTTAAGTCTGACTGGCTCAGTGCTTTGTTCAATGTGCCACTCAACCTCAAAGAACCACTTTTGCTCAACGGTTTCATCAATGACAGCCAACAGTCTGTAACCATCATGGGCAGTTGCCCAGACTTCTACTATCAGGATGGCAGATACACACGTGCAGCACTCTATATCGGTACAGTCAATGACACGCTACGCTGCTCCGTCGATGCTGTCAAGCACATGGACGACGGCATCCCTCTTACTCTTTCTGTAAGAGGTGGTGCAGCTGACAACCAACTTAAAACAACGCTCCACTGGGACAACAAGTCCATCAACCGAATGAGTGGCACATTGAACACCAGCAGTCACTTCTTCCCCACTGCCGACGGACAGAACAGCGCAGTCATCTCTGTGCAGCCTTCCAGCATTGTTGTCCACAATAGCGAATGGCATGTCTCGCCAGCAGAAATTATCTATTCTAAAGACAACCTCTCAGTCAACGACTTCTCCGTCCGACATGGCGAGCAGCACATATCCATTAACGGTAAAGCCTCACGTGCCACAACCGACTCCATCACCGTTGACCTTAAGGATGTCGATGTGGAGTATGTTCTCGATTTGGTAAACTTCCATTCCGTTGAGTTCAGCGGATTGGCCAGTGGCAGAGCATACGTTTCTTCGCTCTTCGACAATCCCAAAGCCGACGCCCGTCTGACAGTGAAAGACTTCCAATTCGAAAAGGGACGCATGGGCATCCTCGATGCCACGGCACGTTGGGATAACGAGAAGAAAATCATCAATATCGATGCCGTCACCAACGACGGACCTGGCTCCATGACTCTTATTAACGGATATGTCGATCCTTCCAGACCAGGCTACATTGACCTCGACATGAAGGCTATTGGTACTCACATAGATTTTGCACGTTCCTTCACCAGTTCCTTTGCCGACCGTGTAGAAGGACAGGGTCAAGGAGCCGTTCGGCTCTTCGGTCCCTTAAACAACATAAACCTCACCGGCCTCCTTGTACTCGACGGCGAGATAGATGTGCGACAACTGAACACTACATATACTTTGCGTCAGGACACCCTCTACCTGCTTCCAGACGACATACAGATTCGTCAATGCCCCATCTACGACCATCAGGGCCACCAGGCAACTGTCAATGGTCATCTGCGTCACCAGCATCTCACCAATATGACCTTTGACCTGACTATAGATGCAGAGAACCTCTTAGCCTATGATTTCCATGACTTTGGCAACGACACTTTCTATGGAACCATTTATGGGACAGGCAGGGTCTTCATCGAAGGAAAACCTGGACGAATAACCTTTGACATTGATGTAACACCTAACCCCAACTCTACATTTGTATATAATGTCAGTACACCTGACGCCATTACCAACCAAGAGTTCATTAGTTGGGTATCGTCACATAAGGATGAAGACACGCATCCCAAGCCAGACGAGGATAACACCCATACATCTGATTTATACCTCAACTTTACCATACGGTGTACTCCAGACGCTACCATCAGGCTGCTCATGGATGCCAAGACCAACGACTACATCACCCTCAACGGCAACGGCACCCTCCATGCATCCTATTACAATAAAGGTAGTCTCCAGCTTTTTGGCACCTATGTTGTAAACCATGGCACATACGACATGACCATTCAGGAACTCATCAAGAAAAGCTTCACCTTCCAGAATGGCGGAACAATTGTCTTCGGTGGGCAGCCCTTTGATGCACAGCTTAACCTTCAGGCTTTACATACCGTTAATGGCGTGTCCCTCTCTGACCTGAATGTAGGACGTTCTTTCTCCAACAATACAGTCCGAGTCAACTGCTTGATGAACATTGGCGGGGTGGCACATGCTCCACAGGTTGATTTCGACCTCACCATGCCTACCGTCAGTGCCGACGAGCAACAAATGGTGCGTTCCGTCATCAATGGACAGCAAGAGATGAACCAGCAAGTGCTCTATCTATTAGGTATCGGACGCTTCTACCCCCAGACGGGTAACAACTCTACTGCAGAAGGACAAACTCAGCAAAGCCAGACATCATTGGCCATGCAGAGCCTTCTGAGCGGCACCATCTCCAGTCAACTCAACACGCTGCTGAAGAATGTGGTCAACAACAACAACTGGAATTTCGGAGCTAACATCTCTACTGGTGATGAGGGATGGAACAATGCTGAATACGAAGGACTCATCAGTGGCCGGTTACTCAACAACCGTCTGCTTCTTAACGGACAGTTTGGCTATCGCGATAGAGCCACCACTGCCAACACATCATTTATTGGAGACTTTGACGTCCAGTATCTGCTGACACCTTCGGGCTCTATTGCCATCAAAATGTACAACCAGACTAACGACCGCTACTTCACGCGATCATCACTTAACACACAAGGCTTAGGTTTCATCCTTAAAAAAGATTTCTCCTCCATCCCTGATCTCTTTGGCATTCATCGGAAAGACAGTACGAATCAAGCAGGAGGAAATGAATAGAATACTGGCACCCGAGAGAAAAACAATGAAAAAACATCGTCTTTTCCTTGCATTTCCTCTCATTTTTTAGTATCTTTGCACTATAAAAAGGAGGAAAGACCGATGTATAATGTACTCAACTTCCTGAAGTTCTTTGCAAAGCAAAGCGGCAAAGCCGAGCGGGGTAGTTAAAGGAGTTAAGGGGAGTTAAGAGGAGTTATTGGACAATACCTAAGCCCTCGAAACGAACCAGACTCCGAAAAAGGGGA
>JAFPED010000175.1 GCA_017423565.1 Prevotella sp.
CCGCATCGGGATTGTTTTGAGGATTGACGGTATAGAAACAGTTCGTGCAGGAGAGGGTACTGAAAGTACTTGAAGTATTTTTCATGCCAATCGGATGGAAGGTACTTGGACCAGAATACGTTCCCTTGAACAGACAATTGGTCATGGTGAGACTCTTGTTTGTGCCATTATAAAAGCCTATGATGCCTCCGGTTCCAAAATTATTAGTATGATTTTGTGTAATGGTTCCGCCATACACAACGTCCTTGATAGTCAAAGATTCATTGAGTCTACCCACAACACCTCCGCCATATCCATTCAGCGTGACATTGGCGTTCACCACACAGTTCTCAATAAGATTATTATCACCATCCATAAAGCCAACCAGTCCACCTGTGAATTGACCATTGCTTGTCACACTTCCTGTGACGGTCAGGTTCTTGATGGTAGCTCCTTCGATACTTTTGAAAGGTGCACAGTAAGATTGTCCATCAGTTACTGAAATCGTGATATTCAGCGTGTGACCACCTCCGTCGAAGACACCTTTGAAAATGCCATTCATCCTAGTACTGGTCGTGATGTCGGCTGTCATCTTGACCAATTTACCCGAATAAGTGGTTCCGTTATTCACATTCGTACAGAAGGTTGCCCAGTCGCTGGCGCTGGCAATGGTCATGCCAATCGGTTTCAGGTTGATGGTATAGCGTTCGTCCAATTCCGTTCTGTTTTGAACATAATGATTTGCGTCAATTTCAAATGTAGTCAAACTAATCTGGTACAGACCGGATTCCAGCCCATCTCTATTGACATCAAACGTGACTTCGGCCCCTCCTGCCAGCGCAGGATTATAAACACCGATGTCATAGGGATGAGCAATCATCTCAAATTGGGAACCGTTCCATTTCTTATAGGTAAGGGTAATATATTTACCATTATAATTATAAGCAGAGGCTGAGAGGTTCTTAATCGTCACCTTACCCTTCAGCTTTGATCCATAGACGTCAATACTACGGGTACCGTTGCCGTCTATCTGGAACGACTGGTCGTCCTGGCCCTCTAACTGATAATCCACAATCGCCAGCGTCTTTCCTGCCAGGCTGGCATCGGTTGTCGCGGTAACGCTGGTTGAGCCAATCACATTCGTGCCAGCCTCGTCGGTAGTAGCCCAGATGTAATAGGTGGTTGCTGAGGTCGGTGTCCACTCGAATTCGACAGTTGTAGGAACGCCCGTCGGTGCACCAAGGCCACGTTTGGCCACAAAGGCTCCCTTGTTATTGGCATCGGTGCTGACGAAGAAGTAAGCCATGCCGTAGTATTCCTCACCGTTGTTGGTAAATGTGACATTGGTATTTTGCGGAGTATTAACGAATACCGGCGCAGAAATATCAAAGGTGGTATTCTGGAAGTTCGGCGCAGGATGAGCCGTCAGCGTAGGCACACCATAGGCATCGTAGACAGCGCTGAAATAATTGATGTCGGGGTCGGCACCGGGTATCCAGGTAGATGTCTCTGAGACTCTGGACATGGGGATCAGCTTTCTGGTTTGGTTGGCAAAGTCAGCACATATAGCACTTGCAGACACGTCAGGAAAAGCGCTACCAGTAGATATAGATTGACTGGCAATGAGTTTAA
>JAFPED010000176.1 GCA_017423565.1 Prevotella sp.
GCACAACATTACCGTTGAGGGTGGTAACGAAAAGGGTCACATGTTGGCTGGTCTCGGAATCGTGGACAACGACGGTATCGTTAAGGGCGACAAGGATACTTACAAGCGTTTCACTGGTCAGCTCAATGCTGATTACAAGTTCTTCAAGTGGTTGAGCGTACAGAGCAATACTTCTATCGAGAAATGGAAGAGAAAGTCACTGGGCAACGGTTACGGTTCATTCCTGAACGCTGTGGTTTCTATCGACCCGCTGACTCCTGCTTACATCTATGACACAGCTGATTTCGGTCAGAACGTGGCAGATCAATGGGCTGATGGCAAGAATCCTGGTCATGTGCCCCTGCCTGCTGCTTACACAGCTGCTAACCCCGTTTGGTATGGTACATCTAAATATGTAGAGGAAGCTTGTGCTAACCCATTGGCACAGCGTGACCGAGCAATGGGAACAAGCGAAGGCGTGAACGTTCGTGGTTCTTTGGCTGCCAACCTGATGCCGTTCGACTTCCTGACCATTACCTCTCGTCTCGGCTACCGCATCAGCCAGCAGAATGGTCACAACTACAGTGAGCCTTACTTCCTGTCTTCAATGGCCAAGAGTGAGACCTATTCTATCTCTGCTAACACCAATGCAAGTCTCTACTATCAGTGGGAGAACTTTGCTAACTTCAACAAGCAGTTCGGTTTGCACAACGTAGGTGTCATGGCCGGTATGTCGTTCACTAAGAACCACTGGGACAACACCAACGTATCTTCTTCTGATTCACAGATGATCCTGAGAGCAAATCATGCTCCCAACTTCCGTTATATCAGCTGTTTGAATGCAAACGGTCTTTCTCACCTCTCTGTAGGCAACACTCCAGGTGATGCTACTGAGCTCTCTTACTTCGGCCGTCTGTCTTATTCTTACGCTGACCGCTACTTACTGCAGTTCAACTTCCGTGCTGATGCATTCGACTCTTCTAAGTTGTCAGAGAAGCAGCGTTGGGGTTACTTCCCCTCTGTTTCTGCAGGTTGGACCATCAGCAACGAGCCGTTCTTCAAGAACGCTGTTAGCCCTGATGCAGTTTCCTTCTTAAAGCTCCGTGCTTCTTGGGGTCGCAACGGTAACGTGAATATCCTGAGCGGATATCAGTACAACGCTACCATCGGTCTTGGTGGTTACTACAACTTTACTGATACGGGTGATGCAACTGAGGTTGGTAAGCCTAATGGTGTATCAAATCCCAACTTGACATGGGAGACTTCAGAGCAGGTTGACTTCGGTATCAATGCACGCTTCTTGAACAACCGCCTGTCATTGGATATTGACTGGTATCGTAAGATGACCAAGGACCTCTTGGTTAGCATTAAGCCGTTCCCCGAGCTTGGTTTCAACTCTCAGACAGTTAACTCTGGTGAGGTGCTGAATACCGGTTTCGATATCGACCTCGGCTGGCGCGACAATATCGGCGACTTCAAGTATAGCATCGTTGCTAACTTCAACCCGTTGAAGAATGAGGTTAAGGCCGTGAACTCTATGTTGCCACGTTATTCTCAGGGTGGTATCAGCGGTTTCAACCAGAAAGTACAGTCAACATTCGAGACTGGTCACACCATTTGGTACTTCCGTGGTTACCAGTATGCAGGTGTGAACCCGGAAACACTCCGTCCGCAGTATGTTGCTAAAGATGGTAGCCTCACCGACGCTCCTGTAGAAGATGACATGGTAGATCTCGGTTCTGGTATTCCTAAGTTCACTTATGGTATTACACTGAACCTTGAGTATAAGGGATTCGACCTTACCGTATTCGGTACAGGTGCTTCTGGCAACAAGATCTACAACTTGATGATGTCTGCTGACCGTCCTCGCGTGAATGGTCTTGACTACTGGTGGAAGGATTCTTCAAGGTCACATACTGTTGTGAACGAAGACAAAACAACCACATTTGTGGTTGACAGAATCGGCAAGTATCCTGACATGAAGGCTGTTGCTTCTGACTGGGTTTTCTTCAGTTCTTCAGCTAACGTCTTCAGCGGTGCTTACTTCAAGTTCAAGCAGATCCAGTTAGGTTACACTGTACCTGCAAGCATCACAAAGAAGTTCTTGGTTAACAACCTCCGATTCTCTGTTTCTCTCGACGACTTCTTCATCATTACGAAGTATCCGGGTGCAGATCCTGAATTGTCTTCTTTCGATGGTGGTGCTTCTCGTGGTTGGGATAATGGTAACTATCCGTCTTCAAAGAAGATTGTCTTTGGTGTAAATGTAACGTTCTAAGATTGATAATTGAAGAATTGAATAATAGAAATATTAAGAATAATATAGAATTATGAAAAAGTTATATATAATCGCTTTGCTGGGTACCGCTTTCGGTTTAACAGCATGTGAAGACAAACTCGACATCCCGCAGAAGGCCAGTCTGAGTACAGAGACCTTCTATCAGTCGGATGCTGATGCAGAGCAGGCTTTGGCTGCTGCTTACGAGGGCTTCCAGGTTAATACAGTGGGTCGTGTTCAGGATGGTCCTGGTATCTATACCCCTGCAAAGGCTATGTCTTGCGAACCCGGTGATGATGTGAACTATGGTAGTGAATATTATGGTGACCACGAGTGGGGTGGATCTCTCAATGAGTTCCGTTTCCTCCATACA
>JAFPED010000177.1 GCA_017423565.1 Prevotella sp.
GCCTGACCGACATAGACATCATCAATCATCAGCATGAACGAACCGCCATGATTGTATTCGCTGATGTAACGGATGGCAAACTTGATCTGCTGGCCGGCATACGATTTCAAGTCATAGAAGTATTCTTTCCACCCTGTCATGTCTGCTGTCTCATAGTTTCCGGCATCCAGACGAACGAAGTCTGCTGTCGTGGGATTGTCCACTTGGGTAGTGATATACACCATGAACTTTTCCGGGAACTGGTCGGCAGCTTTTCCCATGAAAGCGAGGAAGTTCTCATTTCCTACAGTGATAGTGGGGGAGATGAGCCAGTCGTTATTGGCAAGACCGCTGCTTGTGCGTGTGAATCCCACGTATTGCTGTCCGCTATAAGGGCGCAGGATAGGATAGTCGTACCACCAGATGGGGTCAACAGCCAGCGGGTTGATGATCTGGGCATATTGCAGTACGCCACGGTTGGGGTAGCTTCCTACGAGCGGAGCGGCAGCTTCCATGTCGCCGTCGATACCCGTCCATTCGCCAAAGTTGATGGCAAAGGCATCATAACTCTCGAAATCATCGTAGAAAGCTGGAGCTTCCGTGTTCCATGAAAGAGAGATGCTGTTGGCACCAGTATAGGCATTGTGATGGGTGCTTGCCTCCAATGAGAAAGGAGTGAGCACTTTTTCGTGCAGCTCTGCCGTCACATTTGTTTCAGTGGTTCCTTCCTCAATCGTGAAGTCTTTGGTCAGCAGTTCATATCCATCTCTGTCGATGGTAAGCCGGTGGTTGCCCGCATAGACCTTTACGGAACAACTACCGCTGGCGTCTAAAGTCAGTGTGCCGTAGCTGAGTGAATAATCTGTGTGTGTGAGTGTGATGGGCTGCCCTGTCAGGTCGTCTCCTGTCCCTGTCGTCACGGTGATAGTCAGTTTCACGTTACGGGTCTGTGCCGCAGACGGAAGTACGGCAAGGAGCAGCATGAGAACAGTTAAGATGCAAATGTGTTTTCTCATTATGATTATTGTATTACTAAATATCGTTTCTGATAAAAAGGTAATGGGGGTATCATGCCTTTCCGACACGTATCCCCATTATCTTTAATCATGTTTGATGCTTATTTACGTGTGATACGCAATGTCTTTACTTCGTTACCGTCTTTCACTTTCACGATATAAAGACCCTTGCCAAGTGAACGGATGACACCAGTGCCCTTACCTTCGGTCACCTTGACACCGTTGGCTGTGAAGATTTCGACTTGTGCGCCAGAGCTGATCTCAGTAGAAATGTTCTGGATGCCTGTCGTCGCATCTTGTACATGGTTGAAGGTGAAGTCATCGAAGAATGCAAACCAGTTGGCGTTCACCGTAGTATGATGGACAGCAACATAAATGTCTTTTCCTGCAAACTGAGAGAGGTCGACGACATAGTGGTTCCACTCGTTCTCCTTCAGGTAAGGCATTTCGGTATCTCTCATTACAGCTGTGAACTCCTTGGTGCTGCTGTTACCGCCTTCACTGACATAGACACCTACAGAATGGTAGTCGTTGTCACCGATGAATACGGAATTTACTGTTCCCAGATTACGGGCATAGAAGTCGAATGTTGCACCCTCGGCAGGACGAAGCTTCTTGCTGATGAGCCAGTCGTTGGCAGCACTGTTGTCAGCAGGAGCGGCAGCTGCAATCGTGTGGTTGCCGGACAAGGCAGCCAGCATACTCGTGTTGTTGTTCTCAACAGACGTGAAGGCATACTTCTGTCCGTCGTTCTCGATGATTGTCTGATAGTAGTTGAGCTCGTAAGTCGCCTTATTGTCAACATCAATCATTGTGAAGTCATCGCGCCAGACATAGTCAAGTGGGTTTGGCTCGAATGAATAGTAAAGCACATCGCTTGCAAGACCTTCACCCTGGACAGGGAATGTCACTTTATAGCCGCTTTCAAACTCAATCGTCAGTTCATCGTCAACGACATTAGCGACACTGCCGGCATTGAACTGAAGGTTGAATACCTTACCACCGTCAACAGGAATCTCATCCCCTGCAGCCAGCGATGTTGTGAAGTAATCTGTTTTGAAGGTCGCACTCTTTATTTTCAGAGCGTTGACACCTTTATTTAATAAGGTGAAAACATCGCCGGAGTTGATGGCTTTGTTGTAGTTGACCTTTCCAGCCATCCAGCTTGTCTTGTTAAACTCAGCCTTGTCGCCTGCAACCTCTTCGATTACGATGTGAGCAATAGCACTGCCATTGTCTGCACCGCTGAAGCTGTAGTGAATCCAACGGAACTGTACCACCTTGCCAGCATAGGCACTGAGGTCGATGTTCTCGGTGA
>JAFPED010000015.1 GCA_017423565.1 Prevotella sp.
AACGTGGCAGAGGTGAACCAAATGGCACTCCCTCCTTGTCATACCATCTTCCAGTTCTATGTGGCTGACGGACGACTGTCACTGCAGCTTTATCAACGCTCAGCCGATACGTTCCTCGGCGTTCCATTCAACATTGCTTCTTACGCACTGCTGTTGCAGATGATGGCACAGGTGACTGGCTATGAAGCAGGCGACTTCATCCATACCACAGGCGATACGCACCTATACCTGAACCATATTGAACAAGCAAAACTGCAACTGACACGTACGCCACGGCAGCTACCTACGATGAAGATCAACCCTGACGTAAAGAGTATTTTCGACTTCCAATACGAAGACTTCGAGTTACAGAATTACGATCCGTGGCCACATATCAAGGCGGAGGTGTCTGTTTAGTTTAGAGTTTCCTACTGGAATCTGAGACTCCTCGTTCGTAATCTACAAAGGCATATTCGAAAGCATGACGTTCATCTTTCGGATGTGCCTCTTTGTTTACCACATGCCAGTCGCTGTAGTCGGGAAAAAAGGTATCGGCTTGCTGGGGAATGTCATCAATCTCAGTCAAGCATAGGCGGTCGGCCTTGTCGATAAGTGCCTTGTAAAGACTGGCACCACCAATGATGAAGATTTCCTCGTCAGGCTGGCAAGTACAGAGAAACTCATACCATGACTCAAAGCACTCGCAGCCCGGCAATTCCTTCACACTGCGTGTCAGCACACAGTTACGACGATTGGGCAGTGCACCCTTGGGCAGACTCTCGAAGGTGTGACGTCCCATCAGTATGGTATGCCCCGTCGTCAGTTGCTTAAAACGTTTCAAGTCATTTGGCAACCAATAAATAAGTTTGTTCCGATAACCGATGGCACGATTCTTTGCCACGGCTGCTATCATTGTTATCATAATACGATGGACTTTGAACTAAAGCTCTTCCTCTGCAAGCAACTCTGTAACAGGAAGTTGTCGGTCGATAGAAGTATTAAACGATATCAGCGTCTCACTGCTCGACAGTCCTAACGGCTGCAGTTTGTCGTGGATGATGTTCAGCAAATGATGGTTGTTTCTGGCATAAATCTTAATGAACATGTCGAAGTTACCTGTTGTATAGTGGCACTCCACCACTTCAGGAATACGCTTCAGCTCTTCCACCACAGCATCGAACTTCTCTGGATTCTTCAGGTTTAATCCAATGTATGCACATGTCTCGTAGCCTATCTTCTCTGGATCAATAACGAAATACGAGCCTTTTAGTATGCCCATACTCGTAAGTTTCTGAATACGCTGATGAATGGCTGCCCCGCTGACATTGCAGGAACGGGCCACCTCCAAGAACGGGATACGTGCATCTGCAGAAATAAGACGCAGTATCTGTCGGTCTAATTTGTCAAGTTTCTGAATAGCCATAATTTCTATTAATTATTTAATTGTGGTTAGTTGTTCGTCTCTTCTTTACTGACGGCAGCATAGCTGATGCGTAACGCATTGGCCTCACGCAGCGCCTGTTTCACTTCGGCAATGATGCCCATGTCGGTATTTTTGTCTGCCCTGATGGATACTACCATCTGTTCACAGTCCTCGTCACTCATCTGTTGGCGCTGAACAATCAGCAGGTCACGCAACTCGTCGATGGTCACTATACGGTCGTTCAGCTGTATGAGTGTCCCAGTGCCTAACGTCGGCTGAAGTTCCTTGCTGGCAGGACCGATATAAAGGTATTGTGCTGTCTGCTTGTGGGTCAGGCGGTCCAGTTCGGTTCCCTGAGGCACCTTATACTGCACCTTCAGGTCTGCCTGCCTCATGTGTGTAACAATCATGAAGAAAAACAGCACCGTAAATATCAGGTCGGGCAATGCTGCCGTGTTCAACCCAGGTACCTCACGTTCACGTTTTCTGAATGATACCATCACTTGTTACTTATCACTTGTTTTTACTTGTTCTTCACTAATACGCTGCGGATAGTGCAACAATGCGGAGTCGCGCTGCTCGGGTGTGCACTGCTCAAGCGGCATGCCAAAGCGTTTCTTGGCATAGTCGCTACGCAACTGGTGGTAAGCGGCCACTATGGCATTCTGCATGGCAAAATAGGCATCGTAACTGGTGTGTTGATGCGCTTGGATGCTCAGCACATGTTTCTCTGGCTCCACCGTTGCCATGAAACTGACAATACGCTCCTGCAACTCTGCTGGTGTCACGCTCTCGTTCTCACAACGCAGGCTGTCCTGTTCGTCCAGTGTGATGCGTAGCACGTTCTTCTCGCTGATGTCCATCTCTCTCTGCTCTTCCGGCTCTATGGCAGGCAGCAGTCTGCTCAGTCCTTTGTCTGAGTCTATCGAGGTGGTCACCAGAAAGAACACCAGCAACATGAACGATATGTCTGCCGTTGCAGTAGTGTTCAGTCCAGGCACCTTACGCCGTTTTCTTCTTCTGAATGTTATTGCCACTTGTCACTAATCACTTCTTCAGACTTCCTATGACCACTCCCACGACAGCCAGCACAAGCATGACCATCGTCGTAAGGATGAACATATCAGCCAGTTTCAACCAGAACGTATCACGAAACCACTGCCCGTTAATCAGCAGCGGCTGGTCAGAGCCAAAGAGGAATGTGAGCAACAGCGTCACTACCAGCAGGCCGGCAGTACCCCATGCTATCCAGCGCCGACAATCCGCCCTACCCTCGCCTTGCACCTCCAGGTCAACCCCGTGACAGCGCAAGCCATGAATGCCAGACCATACCGTCAGACCGGTAACCAAGCCTAACATCACATATATTATATATAACAGGACGTCTATCATCACTCAGCGCCTTTATACTTCGTTATCGCATCCATCAGCGTAATGGCCGACTCCTCCATCTGCGATGTCAGATGCTCAATCTTCGACAGAATGAAATTATAGAACAACTGCAGCACCACAGCGACAATGATACCGAAGATAGTAGTAATCAGTGCCACTTTCATACCCTCTGCCACGATGCTCGTCGAGATGTCGCCTGCCTGCTGTATGTGGTCGAAAGCCATTACCATGCCTATCACCGTACCAAGGAATCCTAACGACGGGGCAAGTGCTATAAATAATGTAATCCAAGTACAGCCCTTCTCCAAGTTGGCCGTCTGCACCGATCCGTAGCTCACGATGCTACGTTCTATGCTGTCTAACGACTCGTGAATACGCAACAGCCCTTGATAACAGATGCTGGCCACAGGACCACGTGTCTGCCGACAGAGTGCTTTGGCACCTTCAATGTCACCAGCCTCTATCTTTGCGTCAATGTCCTCCATGAATTTCTTGGCATTGATCTCCGACAGCGTCAGATAGATAATACGTTCTATGCAGAACGCCAGTCCGAGCACCAACGCAAGGGCGACTAACGACATAAAACCGGTAGAACCCTCAATGAACTTCGTCTTCAACACTTGGTGGAACCCACCACGCTCTTCCTCTGCATCATCTTCAAACATCTGGTCTTCCACCACCATCGCCTGAGCAACAGCCGTATCAGCTACAGATGTTTGTTGTTCTACTATTTCGGTCGTATCCTGCACAGGTTTGTCCTGAGCCATACACGGTTGGCCATAAACAAGCAAACCTACAATTGCCAATAATGCAATCAGATGTTTCACTGCTTTCTTAATGTTTAAAATTTAAATACGTTTTTGCCTTTTATTTCAGCACGCAAAGTTAAGCAATATTTCCCATATAACTATCTTCCGTTACTTTTTTTTACATTTTTCTTTGAAAAAACAACCAAAATATGTATCTGTGTAAAAGTTTTTACTATGTAACCCTATATGATGAGGATAAGATCAAGGCGTTTTACACATTATATATTATTAGTAGCACTACTGCTCACGACGGCTGTCAGCGCATTTGCCACAGACACACCCGACCAGAGCCAGTTGCTGAAGTCGCTTGCTCAGCGAACGACACAGGAGCTGATGGACAGCGGACGTATCAACTTCGAGCAACGACTGCCAGCCAAGGCGCTGGCATGCTTCATGACTGTCAGCGAACGACTGAGACACTCCGACGACGAGGCGGACATCAACCTGCGCATCAGGGCACTCAACAACTCTGCCTGCGTCTATAAGTACTTCTATTTCGACTACATACAGGCATACGACCTTTTCATCGAAGCCTATGACCTATGCAAGGCAACAGACCACGATGACGTATTGCCAGTGGTCATGGTTAACCTGGGTGACCTGCTCAATGACTACAGCATGAGCTACAACTCCGAGAGTCTGGCACGTCAGGCACAGGACATCTTCGCACAGTGTATGGAACATGCGCGGAAATCCAACAACTGGGAACTCATGACGACGGCCTTCTTTAACATGGCCAATCAGAACTACGACCTGCAACTGGAGAAATACCGCTTTATCTTCTCTGAGAACATACCCGACAGCACTCCCGACCTCAAATACATCAGACTGCAATACGAAGGACTGCAACACGTGCAGCAGAAACGCTATACTGAGGCACGCAAATGCTTCCTGCAACAGCTACAGCACATCAGTGCACGCTGGGAACGCGAACGTGACACACTGGCATCCTACATGAGTATTGCCTATACCTACCGCATGGAAAAAGACTTCGTCAATGAGTCGGACTATCTTAAACGGGCATTGCTCATGGCCGACAACATCAACATTGGCGACCAAGCCATCGGCATCTGCAAACTGCTGTCCGACAGCTACAAAGCCCAACAGGCCACTGCAGAGGCGCAACACTATTACCAACTCTACTTAGAGAAGAAAGAAGAGGCACAAAACAGCAAACTGGCCAACATCGGCGAGCTGAACTACATCCACGAACTGAAGCAGGAACAGCAACGCGCCGAAGAGCTCTTTAACCGCCAACGTTTCCAACAAATCATTATTCTTGCCGGCATTATAGTGCTCATTGTTGTTGCCGGTTCCGCAATCCTGCTATGGCGAAAGAACCGACAGCTCCATGCACGCAACAAGAGCCTATACGACAAGAGCCAGCAACTGCTGCAAATGGAACGTACAGAACAGACGTTGCGTAAGGAGTACGAAGAACTGGCACAGACAAAATACAGCCGTAGCAGTCTAAGCGACGAACAGAAGAGCTCACTCGAGTCACGCATCCAGGAACTTCTCAACAACTCGGAGACCATCTACGAGCAAGACTTCACACTCAATCGACTGGCGAAGCTTGCAGATTCGAACACCACTTATGTCTCACAGGTAGTCAATGAGTGTTACGGCATGCCCTTCAGCAATGTTCTTGCAGGTCTGCGCATCAAGGAAGCCTGCCGTCGCATCAGTGACCCATCCACCCAGTATAGCCAGATGACCATCGAGGCCATTGCCACGAGTGTAGGTTTTAAGTCACGCACCTCGTTTATCAATGCCTTCAAACGAGAGGTAGGTCTTACCCCTTCCGAGTATCTCCGCATGGCTCGCGACACGAACATAGGTTCATAAGCCAATGAACAGATGTTCGTGGCTTCACGAACCTATGTTCCTCTTTAAATATGGCCATTTTTCGACCATATTTTTAAATCTGAACAAACTTCAACCCCTTTATTTATAATATGTGCAAGGGTATCGTTACCTTTGCACCTCAAATTATGCAAACTATTACAAAAACCCTAACAAAACATTGCATTTTGTAAGAAAAAACGCAGGAAAAGAAACAAAACAATAAACAATATTCACAAAAATAAAAACGAACATGAGAAGATTTACTCTATTATTTGCCATGCTGCTCTCACTTCTTGGGGTGACACAAGTAAAGGCAGATGAAATTACGGTTTACGACGGGACGAGTACAAACAGTAATGTTCCCGTTGCAGGCTACTATGCCGATACAAATAATCAAAAGGTTGAGATAATCTATCCTGCATCTGCTCTTAGTGGGATAGCAGGTGTCACTATTTCGCAGATACAGTTCTATGTGTCATCATCTGCATCAGCTGTATGGGGAGCA
>JAFPED010000178.1 GCA_017423565.1 Prevotella sp.
CATCACAGAGGAACAGCTCCAATACGAATATGGCATCCTGTCATTGCAACGTGATTTCATCGAACTGTACCGTGTCGTGGACTATAGCGAGCAGCGCAGTTTCCTACAGATGCTCTTTGGTCTGAAGACTGTCAGCATCTACAGTGGTGACAAGACGTGTCCCCGTCTGGACATCATCGGAGTCAAGGGTGATACCGATTTGATTACCATGATACGTGAACGAGTAGAGTATAACAAGAAAAAGCATAATATCCATGAGTTTACGAATATTCGATAGGCTCTTCAAGAAGAGCGACAAGCCCAACATGATACCGTCGTGGAATAACGCCTCTGTCAAGCAGTGGATGGTTGTCTCATTGATGGCACTCATCCTTTGGGTAGTAAGCTGTCAACGTGGCTATAGCCAGATAGTAACCGCTAATCCTGGGGAATATACCATATTGGCTACAGGCAATGCACTCATCAACAATACCGTGAAGTCTGAAACAAAGGCAGAACGAGAGACGGCTGTCATGCAGAATGCGATGGCTGGAGAGTTCACGAAGATGGCCGAATGGGAACGTCAATACAATTCCTATCTGAAGATGGCCAATGGCTATGCCTCTGCCATCAAGGCAGCCACCCATATCTATGATGACGGTGTTCGCATCCTGCTTACGTTGAACAAGCTACGTCAGGCGGCAACGAACAATCCCCAAGGTATAGTGGCTACGCTTGATATGAATAACCTGTATATGGAAACAGTCACGGAAATGGTCAGCGTCTTCACACTGCTGAAGAATGCGGTTGCCAAGGGTGGTGAGCAGAATATGCTTACCGGCTCAGAGCGTTCCAAGACCCTTTGGGAACTGGAGGATAAGCTCTCGTCATTTTCCCATAAGCTTCACTTGCTCTACATCAGCATCCGTCATTACAGGATGGCAGATGTCTGGAACCGTGTAACGGCTGGTATGATAGAACGTGACAAAGGCGGTATTGCCCGGCAATCCCTGTCTCACTGGCGGCGTTATGCCCGTGAGGTGGCACAATATGGACATTAAGATGAATGGAAAGATAAAACATATAATACTGGTTCTGTCCTTCCTATGGATGATGCCGAGTCTGTCTTATGCACAGATAGACCCGACGCTGACAGCCATGATCCTGGAGTACACCAATAAAGCGAAGTCCCAGTACAACTCTCAACTGGAAGTGATGGCCGTGGAAACGGAAGGTCATGTGTGGCTCAAACAGGAGGTCGAGGCGACAAAGAATTATCAGGAGCAGTTCGACCGATATATAAGCACTTTCAGAGGTATTATTTCATACGTTGCACAAGTCTATGGCTTCTACTATGAGATCAACCACCTGACAGAGAACATGGGGCGATTGTCCCACCAGATTGGTGATACACCTGTCAATGCCATTGCTGTAGCCCTCCATAATCATAGGAATGACATCTACGTGGATATCATCAACCAAAGCATTGGTATCGTGAACACCATAAGACAGGTGTGCATTGATACGAAGATGACAGAGAAACAGCGAATAGAGCTGGTTTTCTCCATCCGTCCACAATTGCAGCAGATGAACAGAAAGCTTGCCATGCTTACGAAGCTGGTAAGATGTACCACAATGGCCCAGGTATGGTATGGCATTGAGCAAAGGTCTTTGCCTCATAGGGAAGGCAAGGCTGGCATTGTTGAAGAATGCCTGGGTATGTGGCGAGTCAATGGAAGAAGTGTTAAACCAAGAAGATAAAAATACGACTATGGGATGGTTATCATTAGCAACAAGAATACTGCCCAAGGTGTGGCGGGCAGGTAGTAAGGCCACATCGACATTATGGCATGGTGGAAGTACCGTGCTTGGTGCTGGCGGCAAGGCTCTGACTGTTGCCGCAAGGAACCCGAAGGCAACTGCTGCAACAGGTGTTGCAACCTTTGCCGGATGGCGGATGTTGGATCATCCAGAGGAAAGCCTTGGAACCGCTGTCGGCAAAACGGTAAGAGGTGCTGTTGACCAGAGTGGTGACTTCGCCCATGATGCCGTCAATGGCTTTACGGGGGAGAACACTGTCGAACAAGTCAAGGACACTGCCAGCAATGTCGTTGATGGCTTGCAGGAAACGGTCTCGGAAACAAAGAGCGTTCTCGGTTCTTTGGGAAACACGCTACAAGGGATTGGTTCATCATTAGGCAATCTCTTAGGAGGTGGCTTGAATATGTTTTCCAATTTCTTCAGCAACCTCACTAACGGAAAAATATCAGGACTTGGCATCGGCGGCCTCATTGCGGCTGGCTACCTGATGTTTGGTCGGTCAGGATTGCTTGGTAAGATAGGCGGTGCTTTGCTTGCCATGATGATGATTAGCGGCAATTCCCGTCAACAGGCACCAGTCGTTGCCCAAGAGAATACCCAGCAGCAGTCCCAGGAGCAACAGCATGGGATGCGTAGGTAATACGAATAATATCAGTAATAACATAAATTCATTGTATTATGAAAAAGATATTCATGTTCATGTCATCTGTGTTCCTGGCAAGCCCCATCTATGCGGATGCTATCACAGATGGAATCTCCACAGCCGGAGATGCCGTTTACAGTTACACCTCGTATGTTCAGGCTTTCGGCTATGTGCTGTCCTGTATCATCGGCATTGTAGGCGCATTCGTCATCTACTATGCCATTGCCAACAACGAGCAGAA
>JAFPED010000179.1 GCA_017423565.1 Prevotella sp.
AAGGAGAGGTGGTCAGCATCGTCGGACCGAGCGGCGCCGGAAAAACAACACTGTTGCAAATCATCGGGACGCTCGACAAGGCTGACAGCGGCACCGTGTACATCAACGGGGTTGACATCAGCGGCATGAACAAGAACAAGCTAAGCGAGTTTCGGAACAAAAACATTGGCTTCGTTTTCCAGTTTCACCAGCTGCTGCCGGAATTCACGGCAATAGAGAACGTGATGATACCGGCATACATCGCCGGACTGAGCCAGTCGGAAGCAAAGAAGAAGGCTGAGGAGCTGCTGAAATTCATGGGACTGACAGACAGGGCTACGCACAAACCAGCGGAACTGTCGGGTGGCGAGAAGCAACGTGTGGCAGTGGCAAGGGCACTCATCAACAATCCGGAAGTGATACTGGCTGACGAACCATCGGGAAGCCTTGACTCGAAAAACAAGGAAGAACTACATCAGCTCTTCTTTCAGCTGCGCGACCGCTTCGGACAGACATTCGTCATCGTCACACACGACGAAACGCTGGCCAGCATCACAGACAGAACCATCCGTCTGCGCGACGGTCTGATAGAAGGTGAAGAAACCAAGACTGCCAACGCAGTCGAAGAAGACCAAACAAGCGAACCCACTACTGATCAACAAGATCTTCAACAGTAACACAAGAATCACAGAAAATCCTCTAATGGTCACGACAATAGTAACGCAACAACAAAGTCTACAGCCATTTTACAGGATAAAAGCTCTCATAGAGTTTGGAAAGGAAGAATCAACATGACATTTGGCTGGTAAAGATTCTCAAAACACTCGGCAACAAATCAGCTCAGTAGTTGAAGCGGTTTGAAGTAAAATCAGAAAAGTCACCTATAGACCAAGCAAAGAATCAACAACTGAACTTATAGACCACACACATAATAAGAAAAAAGCATCGCCGTGGCGATGCTTTTATTAACTCAAATCCAAAAGCGATTACTCAGGATTAGCAACACAGATAGATACACGGTTCAGGTCGTTCTCTGCGAACGGCTGTACGGTGTCACCATAGCTGTTGTAAGTAATGCGATCGGCAGCGATACCATACTGTTCCTTCAATGTCTTCACGACGATGTCAGCACGGCCGGCTGCAAGACGAGCATTGATTCTTGCGTTACCTGTGCCCTTGTCAGCATAACCAGAAACAACAACCTTTGCCTTCGGATACTTCTTCATGTAGTTGGCGATGTCGCGAACCTTCACAGCCTCAGTCTCAGAGATGACTGTAGAGTTGATGGTGAAGAATACGTCACGACGGATCGGCTCGATAACAGGAGCTGGCTCGGGAGCAGGAGCTGGCTCGGGAGCTACATAAGGAGCTGGCTCGGGAGCTGGTGCCGGAGCTGGCGGAACAACCTTAGTGTAGGTCTTGCCAAGATTGATTCTGAAACCAACCAAACCGTTGAAATACCAGTCAGGATTGTCACCAAACTTGCTGTTGTAGTGATCGTTCATGACATTAGCATTACCCTCGAGCATGAGGCTAACAGCATCGCTCAAACGGAAAGCAAGCTCAAGACCGCCACGACCAACGAGCGTCGGAGTTGTCTTCTCCCAATAATACTTGAACTCGTAGCCTTGCTGCTTCATGTTTTTCACATCGTCATTGTCGAATGCAAAGTTGACACCACCACCGAGGAAGGCAATCACATTGAATACGCGATTAGGATTCCATCCGCAGAAGAGGTTGGAAAGGTTGAACATGAAGTCAACGCCAGGAGCAATGTACTTGAACTTGTAAGTTGTGTTCTCATGGTTGAAGTCAAAGCCACCCTTGCTCTGCCATCCATTAGCAGCAATACGAGCGCCAAAGACAGGGCTGAACTGATAGCCGAGACCAAGCTGTACATTCGGAGAAAGCAGGTTGGAGAACTTCGACTCACCCAAAGTATACTGAGCACCGCCCTGCAAATCGAGGAACAAATGCTTCTTGAACTGATACTCTGTACCGTCGGCAGCTGTGTAAGTTGCCTGGGCCATAGCAGATGTGCCTACAGCAAGCAGGGCACCTGCAACAAGTGTTCTAAATATTTTCATAGTCTTAAACATTAAATTAGTTCTTTATTTGCGAGCCACCAGGTCGGGTATCAGTCACATCATCAGGCAAAGTGAGATACCACTTTCCATCTCTGCGGACAGGATTGATGAAGAAGGACATCTTGGTAGGCCGTTGAGCTTCACCTGGCTTCTGTTTGAACAGTTCGACCGTGTAGCGTACTTGACTGTCTGTCTCATCAACGAAAATAAGATGGTCAATCTGAGCTTCCTTACCCTTAAAGTCAATCAGGGAATAATAGCCATACAACCGCTTTTTCATTTCGGCAGGCAGAGGAACGATAGAATCCTTATCCAAGAAATATATCATGCTGAAAGCATCTTCGGCCTTACCGTCTTTCTGCAACTGAATATACCGGTTCACCAAGGAAAGCACTTCTGTCGTATCGCTCTGCGAGAGTTCCATCTCAGGTTTGAGGATAGCATCATCAGCAACTTCTTGAAGTGTACGTTTCTTGTTGCAGGAACAAACTGCAAGAGCAGCGAAAATAATAACAAGGAATAAAGATTTCTTTTTCATTGCAAACGTTTTTAGTTTAAAAAGGGGTGCCAACGAGTGACACCCCTCTGATATTGAATAACTGAACAAGTTCAATTAGTTCTTCTTAGCAGTTCCGTGAACGGTCTTGTGTACATTCAGAGTACCCCAAGCCTTGATCACGAGGTTGCTGCCCTTAGGACCGTAAGTATAAGTGATGTAGATAGGAACGTACACGTGGAAGTCGTCTACAGTACCCTCGTTATTCTTATACTTGAAGCGAGACAGAGTAGGATCTGCTGCGTTTCTCACATACTGGAAGTCCATACCTTCGAGGTCAGATACCTTCTTCAGATTCTTGAGCTTACCGGGTTCAGCATTCAGATCGATGATGTTACGATCAGTATTTGCAACGTCGGTGTACATTTCAGTAGCACGGCTGTCGAATGTGATACCATAGTACTTCCAGTACTCAATCTCCGGATTCTTGATGGTCTTCGTGGTGGTCTCAGTCAGAGTGTTGTCTGCATTAACCTTCACAGTGTAACCACGAACTACAGCGTAAGCCTTAGTGTCGCCAGGATAGTTGTAACCCTTCTTAGAAGCATCGGGCACGTCAGCTTCAAGCAGACGCCAGTCGGTGAACTTGATGAACTGCTCGAGGTTCCAGTAGAAGTAACCGTCACCAGCAGTACCGGTTGTAGCATCGATAGGCGCATCGACAACCTGCGGGTACCAGTTGATCGGACGGAGGAACTTCACATTGAAGTAAGCCTTATCCAGAGTTACGGGGATGCAAGACTCAGTAGCGAGCACATGGATGTAAGCAGTGAACGACTCCTTCTCAGCATCAGCAGGACCATTCTTCAGAGCGTGACGGTGAGCATAGTTCAGGATATCCCAAGCCTTGTCATTCTCAGCGTACTTCAGAACAATCTGACCAACTTCCTCAGCAGGCATAGTCTTAGCAGGCAGGATTTCGCAAACCACAGTCTTATTAACGTCGTTAATGACAATCTGGTTAGCAGCCAGTCTGTTGCCGAACTCGTCAACCTTTGTGAGGTCAGTGCGGATCTCAGATGTACGAGAACCACGTACGAGGTTACCTTCTTCATCATACTTCATAGCCTGGTGGTACAGCATCAAGGTGTACTTAGTCTTAGAGAGACCGAGAACAGTCCACATGCCAGACTTGCTTGCGTCGAATACTGCGTTCTCCTTCTCAATTGCAGGAGTTGTGAACATGAATCCAGCTTCCTTAGAGATCTTAGCGAACTTAGCAGCTTCCTTCAGACCGATGATCTCGCGGCTTGTGAAGTACTCGAACAGATTCTTCTTGAACTCATCAGTTGTGAGCACAGGAACAGTGTAAGAATCCTTCGGAGTGCGAACGTTCATGTGAGTATCGATAGCCTTCTCAACATTGTTCAGCTCATCCTTGATAGGAGTATTGGTGTTGAGCTCATACCAGTAACCGTAACGATGGTTGCTGAGAGTTCCCTCCGGGAAGATGATAGACTGAGCAGGAATAACCAGCTTCACATATACATCACCCTTAGCCTTGAATTCGCCACCGTCGTTGACATAGCGTACCCATGTTTCGATCGGGTTCTTGTTCACGAGCTGACCAGCTTCGTTGCGAACGAGGTTCACACCATTGACACCAGCGATGTTAGCCCAGTCAGAAGCAGTGAATGTCCAGCGGAGAACAGAAGTCTCACGTGCGAGACCATTGTACTTCTCAACAATTTCGCCAATAATCGGCTTCTGGAGAACAGGAGTCTTACCGGTCCAGTCATAGCGAACGACATTACCAGCCTCGTCAAGTTCGAGTGCCCAGTGCTTCTCGAATTCTTTCTTCGTAACGTTCAGAGCAACACCACGAGTCAGACCACGAACGGGATCATCAAATTTATCGCCACGGAGGACATAACCCTCAACCTGATGCCATGTAACCTCATCAGCAAATTCGCAGTTGTAATAGTACGGACCAACAAGCGGCAGAGTTACCTCAGGATCAACCACAGCACCCGGAGCAAGCGGACGCTCAGTGATCTTCATCTTCATGTAACCAACCTCGATTACGTTACCCAGCTTGTCGATAACCTCAATACGGAGCATCGGCTCACGGTCGATGATTTCACGAGTGTTATCAGCAACGTCACCATCCTTAATAGTCTTACCGGTATCAGCGTTGACAGGACGCGGAGTTACGACAACAGAGTCAGGTATGCCAACCCACTTATCAGCAGTCTCTTCGTTAGCAACAATCTCACCACCCTTATAGATGTTATAAGTAATGTGAGCAGTCTCGTCAGTCTCATTAGAACCAGAGTTCCAGTGCAGCGGAGTAATTCTGTAGCCAAGACCGAGCTTAGTCATGAGCTCAGTGTCACGCTTGTGAGAGATAACGCGGCCGTTAGCATCATACTTCTTGTCGTGTACGGGGTCGAGCATCTGACCACTGCAATCCCAATCAGAGTGGAAGCCAATGTAAGCGAAGTGAGTCTCAACAAAGTTGAAGACCTCAGTTGTCTCATTGTAAGCAATCTGGTGAGTCTCAGCGTTGTCAGCAGCAGTCTTAGCCTTCTTGTACATGTGGTAGTTACGGATCAGGTCACCGCCACCGAAAGCATCACCCTTAGTCAGTCTCTTCTGCATTGCGATACAGTTCGGCATATCGAATGGCTCACCGACGATAGGATCGTTATCGCAAAGACCATTTACGTGGTAAGCAACAGGAGCAACCATAGCGTAGTCAGAAGTCACAGTTGTATCCTTGGCAGCGTTCTTAGCCTGCAGAGCAATGAAGAACACGTTGTCGCGGATCACACCAAGATTGGTGTCGGTAGTTCCCCACGGGAAGCTCTCAGCAGTCGGAGCAGCCAGTGTGTTAACATCGGTCACAAGCTTCTCAATGTAAGCTTCCCAACCAGTGTACTTACCAAACTTGTAGTTGTCGTTGATAGTGAAGGGAACAGTCAGGATACCACCCTGGAAGTCGTTCTTAGCAGCAGCAGCTTCAATCGGCTGAGCGAATACTTCCTTGATGCCAGTACGAGACTCAACTTCCTCAACAACAAGGCGCTCGTCAGTGTAGAACGAGAGGTTCCAGTCGTTCAGATTGGCAGTGCTCGGGTTGATGTGGTACTGAGCTTCGTTAGCAACAGCATAAGTATCGTGCTTAACGTCGCGGAACTCCTGGAGAACAATCCAAGGATTAGCGAAGAACTCCTTGTAAGAAGCAGGAGCAACCAGACGAGGCATAGCCTCACCGTCGTACTCACCACCCTTACCGTCGTTGTAACGGTAAACCTCATTGATTTCCTTACCAGTACGTGTGATGACGGGCTGGAGAGCAAGAGCAGGAGCCTCAACAGTCTCGATACCGAGGAACATGATAGGATTGGTGTTCACGATGCTGGTGATCATCTTAGCGAGCAGGTACTGCAGAACGTTCAGGTTGTTAGACAGAGCGTTCACTTTCTTTTCAGCAGCTTCCATCTGATCTTTCAGACCTTCACCGCCCTCAACACCGTTGATAATCTCGTTGAGTTCGTTAATCTTTTCGTCAACATAGTCCTCAGTAGCATA
>JAFPED010000016.1 GCA_017423565.1 Prevotella sp.
AGACGAGGCGGGCTGTAAAGCCTTTACGAATACCGATACCAAGGAAGTGTACTTCAAGACGTGGTTTGTCGGCAGCGATGAGGGGGCATACCTCGAGCATGTGAGACTGCAGGATGCTTGACTTCTCTCCATCGAAGTTGAGAGTGTAGTCCTCAAGGAATGAGCATCCGTTAGGCATACCCTGTGTCATGAACCATACGGTACGATAGAGAGCTGCAGACTTCCAGTCGCCCTCAGCACCAAATCCATAGCCTTCAGCCATCAGACGCTGTGAAGCGAGACCTGGAATCTGGTCGAAGCCAAGGAAGTTGGGATCGTTGATGTCAGCCTCACCGAGGTCGTCGAAGTTGGTGGTGAAACCTTTAGCACCTTCGTCTTTCAACACACGGCGGATAGCGATTTCTGCTTTGGCAGCATTCTTTACCTTTTCCCAGTAAACTTCCTCACCGCTCTCGTCAATCTTGATGGTGTACAGTTTCTTATACTCTTCAACGAGTTCATCAGCCTCCTGATCAGTTACCTTATGATAGTAGTCCATCAGGTTAGAAACGGGATAGTAGTCGATATGATAACCCAGACGGATCTCAGCATCTACCTTGTCACCATCGGTTACAGCTACGTTGTTCATCTGATCGCCAAAGCGCAGGATGCGCATGTCGTGAGCATCAGCCCAAGCTGCAGCAACACGTGCCCATACAGCAATCTGACGCTGGGGCTTCTCGTCTTTCCAATAGCCGCTGACCACCTTGCGAGGCTTACGCATACGAGCACAAATGTGTCCGAACTCACGGTCGCCATGAGCTGACTGGTTCAGATTCATAAAGTCCATATCCATTGTATCCCAAGGAATCTCAGCATTATACTGGGTGTGGAAATGCAGTAACGGCTTCTTCAGCTGCTGCAGACCGTGAATCCACATCTTGGCAGGAGAGAAGGTGTGCATCCATGTGATAATACCAACGCACTTACTGTCGTTGTTGGCAGCCTTCATCACTTCCTCGACTTCCTTAGAACTATTTGCGGTTCCTTTGTAGACAACTTTAATAGGGATAATACCACCATTGTTCAAGCCTTCTACCATTTCCTTACTGTGAGCATCTACAGCTATTACTGCGTCACCTCCATACAGCAACTGAGCACCAGTTACCCACCAAATTTCAAAATTCTCAAATGCTTTGATCATAATTGTTGTTTTTAGTTATTATGTTATTAATTATATAAATGTTACTTTTTCTTTTGTCCGTAGTAAGCATTAGGACCGTGTTTGCGGCTGAAATGCTTTTCTATTAGTAATGGGTTCATCGTTGTGTCGGGATTGACGGAAAAAGATACAAAAGCCATCTTAGCCACCTGTTCCATTACAACTGCATTGTAAACGGCATTGTCTGCGTCTTTACCCCATGAGAATGGACCATGATTCTTTACCAACACACCGGGTGTATGCACAGGATTAATGCCTCCTGCCTTTATACGTTTGACGATGACATTACCTGTTTCAAGTTCGTAGTTTCCTTTCACTTCCTCTTCCGTCATGTCATCTGTGCAGGGAATGTTGTCATGGAAGTAGTCGGCATGAGTTGTTCCAATATTTGGAATATCCATACCGGCCTGAGCCCATGCTGTTGCATAGGTTGAGTGTGTATGAACAACACCGCCGATTTCAGGGAAGGTACGATATAATACAAGGTGTGTAGGAGTGTCGGATGAAGGATTTAAGTTGCCTTCAACGACTTTCCCTGTTTCTAAGTCAACAACGACCATGTCACTTGCTTTCATCGTGTCGTAATCAACACCGGAGGGCTTAATGACTACTAATCCTTTCTCTCGGTCAATTCCCGATACATTGCCCCATGTAAAAATCACCAGATTGTGTTTAACAAGATCAAGATTTGCACGAAATACTTTTTCTTTGAGTTCTTCTAACATGTCTTTTCTTTTGGAATTAGATAATTTAAAAATTTAAAGTTTAAAATTGGGTGCATCAGCATAGATCTTTCTGTTGAATCTATACAGGGCTGCACCACGTTTTGAAGTGAGTTTGTCAATGAGTTCGGTCTTTTCAATAAAATCTATCTGCTTTATGCGTTTTCTGAAGTTACGCTTGTCAATCTCTTCTCCCAGAATTGCTTCATAGACATGTTGCAATTGGGTTAAAGTAAAGAGTGAAGGAAGAAGGTTAAAGCATATTGGCTCAGTGCTAATATGGTGTCTGAGCCATGCGATAGCCTTTTCTACCATGATGTTGTGGTCGGAATAAAGTTGAGGTAACTCATTCAAGTTTACCCATTCCTGTCCATACTCTATTCTGAGTTTGTCATCATAGTCATTGACATTGATAAGAGCAAAGTATGCCACAGAGATGACCCTTTCTCCAGGGTCACGGTCGATGGCACCAAAGGCACCAATCTGCTGCATGTAGATTTTCTTGAGACCTGTGAGGTCCTGGAGGACTCTGCTTGCAGCATCCTCCAGGCTCTCATTAGTCTTGACGAAACCACCATAAAGTGACCATTCGCCACGACCGGGGTCCATCTGACGTCTTCCGACAAGCAGTTTTAGCTTATTCTTTTCAAAACCGAAGACAATGCAGTCGACGGACACCCATACCTGGGAATGTTCACTATAGTATGTCATAATTATTCAATTCAAATTACCAGAAATAAGCATAGAAACATGCACAGAGTGCAATTACACCAAGTGTGGCAACAACATCCCAGATGCACCAGCTCTCACGAATCTGCTTTCTGTAGTCAGAAGTGAATGTGATAGCTTCAACCTGTGCCTTTGAGGGAGCCGGGGTGAAGAATGAAACTACGACCATCAGTGCAACAATGAATACCAGCAGCCAGCATTCGAATACCAGCCAGTTTGTCTGCCAGAACCATGCAGTGTTCTCCCAGAATGCACCTTCCATGACCTTGCTGCCAGTGTCGGTGATCACGTTGGTCACCAGACGAAGCATACCGATGATGAAACCGCCGATAAGACCCCATTCACCAGCCTTCGGACTAATCTTCTTAGAGAGGATACCGAGTGTGAATACTGCTACCATGGCAGGAGCCAACAGCGACTGGATGCCTTGCAGGTAGCTGTAGAGGTTACCCATACCCATCATGACGGGAAGCCAGAGCAGACCCAGAACAACCACGACAACGGTAGCAATACGGCCGACGAGCACGTAGTGAGCCTCGCTCATACCTTTCTTCATGGGCTTGTAGAAGTCCTCGGTGAAGAGTGTGGCACAGCTATTGAAGAATGCAGCCAGTGAAGTGACGAGTGCGCAGATGAAACCAATGGTCACGAAGCCTTTGATACCGGCAGGCAGGATGTTCTTCACCATCATGGCGAAGGCACCGTCGGTCTGGTCGTGGTTGGTGATGTCCATCTGAATGCCGCTTGCGGGGTCATTAGAAAGAGCGATGGCAACCATACCTGGAATCAAGAACATGAACACGGGGAGCAGCTTGAAGTAACCGGCAGCGATGGTACCGCGGCGGGCACGCTTCATGACGACGCTGTTATCTTCGCCCTTGGTCTGTCCGAGTACACGTTGAACGATGTGCTGGTCAGTACACCAGTACCAGAAACCGATGATAGAAGCTCCAATGAATACGATGAAGCCAGGATACTCATGATAGAGTGGGTCGGGTTTACCGGATGCATTGATGTCTGCCCAGTGGAACATGTGGGTGGTTCCATAACCGTCGTGCAGGCTGCGGCAATAATCCATCATGGTGCTCCAGCCTTCTGTAATGCTTCCATGTCCCAGTGTGTTCAGACCGAGGAAGAGCACGAGGAACGAGCCTAAAATAAGAATAGGTGTCTGGATGGCCGACATGGTCATAACGCCTTTCATACCACCGAACACGGTGAAGACGGCAGTGATGGCAATAAGACCGAGAGCTCCCCACCAGAACGGCAGACCAAGCAGGTATTTGAAGAAGATACCACCGGTGAAGGCTGTTACGCTGACCTTTGTCAGGATGTAAGCCACCAGCGTGATGATACTCAGCCATGAACCTGTGCGCTGTGTGTAGCGGAATTTCAGGAAGTCGGGCATCGTGATGATTTTGCCCATCTTGTTGTTGAGAAGCTGATAGAAGGGTACGAACAGCCATCCGAGAATCAGGATCATCCAGCCCTGCATCTCCCAGTGAGCCATACCGACTCCGTCTTTAGCACCTGTACCGGCTAAGCCGACGAGATGCTCTGAACCAATGTTTGCAGCAAAGATAGCAGCACCGATGATGTACCAGGGCTCTCCTTTTCCAAAGAGGTAATCTTGGGAGTCTGCTCCCTTCATCTTTTCCTTGTCTTTCTTGATTGCACGGTATACCAACCATACAATAATCAAGATACCTACTGCGAGTACTACCCAGTCAATAGACTGGAATTCATTTGAGTTCCAATTCATTTTATTTAAATTATATGTATTAGGTTAATGCTATTTTACAGAGAACTTGTAAGCTACGTGGCTCAGATACTTCTCACCGGGCTTCAGGTTTGCTGTCGGCCAGTCTTTCTTGTTAGGAGTGTCGGGATACTTTTGAGTTTCGAGACATACGCTTACGTGCTTAGGATACTTGATGCCGTGCTTGCAGGCAATACCTGTTCCCTGGAAGTTGCCAGTGTAAACCTGAATACCAGGCTCGTTGGTGAATACTTCAAGGAAAATACCTGTGTTCTCAGCATAGAGGCTTGCAGCAACCATCTTATCATTGCCAGTACCATCCTTATAAGTATTCAGGCAATAGTTGTGGTCGAAACCTCCTGCATTCTTAATCTGCTGTTCTGTTGTGTCAGCTATCACTTCATACAAAGCACGACCTTTATTGAAGTCCATTGAAGAGCCATAGACTGGCTTAATCTCACCGGTTGTCATGTATGTTGCGTCTGTTGGTGTGAAGTTGTCAGCATTGACGCGCAGCACCATGTTTGTACCTGGCTGTGAGGGATCGCCTGTAAGAGTGAAATAAGAGTGGTTACACATATTGATGACGGTCTCTTTGTCTGTTGTAGCCTCGTATGTGCAGTCAATGGCGTTGTCATCTGTAACTTTGTAAGTAGCAGTAGCAGTTACGGTGCCGGGGAATCCGTTGTCACCGTCGGGAGAAACGATGGTAAGCTTCAAAGTCTGCTTGTCAATCTGCTCTGCATCATATACCTGATATTGCCATCCCGATGGTCCACCGTGCAGACAGTGACCGAAGTTATTGGTCGGCAACTGGATCTTCTCGTTATTGATAACCATTTGTCCCTTGTTGATACGGTTAGCATAACGGCCAATCGTTGCTCCATAGTCACTCGGGGAATTAGCAGAGTCTGCGTATTGGGCAATGTTGTCATAACCTAAAACGACATCAACAAAACTACCATTTTTGTCAGGAACCATAACTGATACAATTCGTCCTCCAAAGTTGGTAATGCATACTTCCATACCATTCTTGTTGGTCAGAGTGTATAACTTAACAGGCTTCTCGTTGATGGTCGTGTCAAATCTTGCAGGATCCAGACCAGATAACGTCATACCGTTGTTACCACACGATGAGAGCAGAATGGCTGCCATTCCGGCTCCAAATAAAAAAGCTTTTAAGTTTCTCATAAATCGAGGATCATTAAGTTAGTATTATAAATTATGGTGTAAAATTACAATTTTTTTATTGAAATACGTATCATTTCCTTTGTTTTTTTTCCCAATATTCTTAGTTTAACCATTCTTAACGTCTCAAGCCGTTTATCAATATATTTTCATTCATTGGACAAAGGCATTCCGTATCTATCTGCATAGGGGAATATAATATGCGCATAACCATTGAGAAAACTCAAGATTATGCGCATAACTTGTTGATATGACTACTTTTATGTAGTCGTTGATATGACGGAATTAGTCGACGGGAATGTCCTTGTTTACATTCTTACAGCCTACAAGACCATAATAAAGCATATACAGCATTGCAATCAATGGAATGATATATGACAGCATGTAGCCCATCTTGTCAGCCAGGAAGCCCTGGATGAAAGGAAGGATTCCACCACCTACAACCATCATCATGAAGATTC
>JAFPED010000180.1 GCA_017423565.1 Prevotella sp.
GATACCAGTATCAACATGGCCATGCAACCATTCAAGATGTTGGTTGGCGACATGGTGAACGAAAAACAGAAAGCAAAGGCATATAGCATCCAGTCGTTCCTCTGCAATGCCGGAAGCGTGGTGGGTTATTTGTTCCCGTTCTTCTTCACGCTTCTTGGAATAGCCAACGAGGCTCCTCAAGGAATAGTCCCTGACTCTGTAATCTGGTCATTCTACATTGGTGCAGCTATCCTGATACTATGCGTCCTTTATACTACGATAAAGGTAAAGGAATGGAACCCGTCTGAATATGCCGAGTATAATGGCGTGTCAGAAAATGCGGAAGGTAAAGAGAAGGATGAGGGTAGCGCCAACTGGATTACTTTGTTGAAGAATGCTCCTTCTACATTCTGGAAAGTCGGTTTGGTACAGTTCTTCAGCTGGTCGGCCTTCCTCTATATGTGGACCTATACCACAGGTGCAGAAGCCGAACTGGTATGGAACACCACCGACACTACCAGCAAGGCATTCCAAGATGCAGGAAACTGGGTAGGCGTACTCTTTGCCGTACAGGCCGTTGGCTCCGTCTTATGGGCGGCCATGCTACCACAGTTCAAGAACACAAAGTGGGCTTATGCTGCCAGTCTCGCCCTGGGTGGTGTTGGCTTTGCCATCATTCCTTTCATCCACGACCAGTACGTGATGTTTGTTCCGTTTATTCTGATTGGCTGTGCCTGGGCTGCTATGCTGGCCATGCCATTCACCTTCGTTACCAATGCTTTGCAAGGTTATGGTCACATGGGAGCATATCTTGGACTGTTCAATGGCACGATTTGCGTACCTCAGATTATTGCTGCACTGCTGGGTGGTGTCATCCTTCATGCCATAGGCAGCCACCAATACTCTATGATGATAGTGGCAGGTGTGCTGTTGCTCATCGGTTCAGCCTGCGTCTTCATTATTCGTGATAATAAAAAATAATAATGAGAAGGCGGTCTCGTTACATCTTTATAATAATGTTCGCGTGCGTGGCAGTCGTCACGCACGCTCAACAACGTCATAGTGACCGCTTGGATGATATACTTCGTTTAGTTCCCCTGACCACACTTTATACCATGCGTGTGGCAGGTGTGGAGAATAATTATTCTTGGCAGCAGTCGGTGGCAGCCAATGTCGTGGCATTAGGGGTTACCTATGGTGTAACACAGTCGTTGAAATTGGTTGTCGATGAGGAACGTCCTGACGGCTCCGACTACAAGTCCTTTCCTTCTGGTCATGCTGCCATAGCATTTGCAGGTGCTCACTCACTGCATAAGGAATATGGACACCTGTCGCCTTGGGTATCTGTGGCAGGCTATAGCGTAGCAACCTTTGTGGCAGTCGATCGCATAGCCAAAGACCGTCATCACTGGTACGATGTTGCAGCTGGAGCTGCCATTGGCTTGGCTACGTCTGAATTGAGTTACCAGTTAAGCAAACGACTCTTCCGTTCTGACCATGTGGGTATGGCATTTAGTGGTCAACAACTTGATGTAATAGTAAATCTTTAGAAAGGATGCAAACGTTTGCATCCTTTCTGTTGTAATAATTTAAACATGAATAGGCTTGGCACTGAAATATTTTTGTAATTTTGACCGCAGAACTAAAAACTATTGTCTATGAAATTGCAATTCAATCTTTTGTATCAGACCACTTTTGGCGAGAATTTGGTATTGAACATTCTTCCTGCTACAGAAACAGGGAAAACTGACCAACATAAGATGATGACCCTCGACGGGCAACACTGGATGGTCGATGTCAACATAACAGCCAAACCAGAGACGTTTATCGACTATTATTATAGTGTGGAACGTGGTGAACAGGAGACACGTCATGAATGGTTGGTGGTACCCCATCGTCTGGAGTTTGCTGCTATAAAAGGTGCGCGATATACGGTTTATGACCACTGGCTTGACATTCCGGAGGATGCTTACATGTACAGTTCTGCATTTACTGAGTGTGTACAGTCACGTAAGCGGGCATTGAGCACATCGTCAGAGTTTACGCGTACTGTTCGTCTGAAGGTTCGTGCACCACAGCTCCGCATAGGTGAACGTCTTGCTATTGTAGGAGCTGACGATTGTCTGGGCGACTGGGATGTTGACCGTGCACTGCCCATGACCGAACATGAGTATAACGAATGGGTGATATCCATTGATGCAGACAAATTGGAGAGCCGTCATGTGGAGTTTAAGTTCCTCATACTGAACGAGAAGACCGATGTGGCTCATATCTGGGAAAACTCCATGAACCGTACCGTTGACCTGCCTGAGTTACAGAATGGGGAGGTTGTGGTATATGAGCTGGGACAAGCCTGGTTCCCCGTTCATGCATGGAAAGGTGCAGGAACAGTCATTCCTGTATTCTCATTACGCAGTGATGGCAGTTTTGGTGTTGGTGACTTTGGCGACTTAAAACTGATGATTGACTGGGCAGCAAAAACCAGCCAGCGTGTCTTGCAGGTGTTGCCAATCAACGATACCAACATTACACATACATGGCAAGATTCCTATCCATACAACTCCATTAGCATTTACGCACTGCATCCTCAATACACAGACTTCCGACAGTTGCCGGAGCTCAAGGACGAGAAACTCAAGAAGAAATACGAGCAATTGCGTCAGGAACTGAATGCCCTGCCACAGATTGACTATGAGCGTGTGAACAATGCTAAGATGGCCTATCTGCATGACCTCTTCGAACAGGAGTGGAAAACTGTTGTTCGACGTGCCTCCTATAAAGAGTTCTTTGAGCAAAACAAGGAATGGCTTGAGCCATACGCACAGTTCTGTGTCAACAGAGATGAATTTGGAACTGCAGACTTCTCACAGTGGC
>JAFPED010000181.1 GCA_017423565.1 Prevotella sp.
GCAGGTGGTATCACGCAGCACATTGGTGCCTATAATGTGAAACTGAAGGATGGCCGACGCATCACCTTCCTTGATACTCCAGGTCACGAGGCCTTTACAGCTATGCGTGCCCGTGGTGCCCAGGTAACGGATATTGCCATTATCATTGTTGCTGCCGACGACTCGGTGATGCCTACCACGAAGGAGGCAATCGCCCATGCTCAGGCTGCCAATGTGCCAATGGTGTTTGCCATCAACAAGATTGATAAGCCGGGGGCTAACCCGGATAAGATACGTGAGGACTTGGCCAACATGAACCTGCTGGTAGAAGAGTGGGGAGGTAAGTATCAGTGTCAGGAGATTTCTGCCAAGAAAGGTATGGGCGTTGATGAACTGTTGGAGAAGGTACTCCTTGAAGCAGAGATGCTCGACCTGAAAGCTAATCCGAACCGTAAGGCAACAGGTAGTATCATAGAGTCCAGTCTTGACAAAGGACGCGGCTATGTGAGCACTGTTCTGGTGTCGAATGGTACGTTGCGTGTCGGTGATGTTGTAATTGCCGGAACAGCATGGGGTAAGGTAAAGGCTATGTTCAATGAGCGTAACCAGCGCATTGAAAAAGCAGGTCCTGCCGAACCAGCCATTATCCTCGGTTTGAACGGAGCTCCTACTGCCGGTGATTCCTTCCATGTGATGGAAACGGAACAGGAGGCTCGCGAGATAGCCAACAAGCGTACCCAGTTGCAGCGTGAGCAGAGCCTGCGTACAACGAAGACTGTAGGACTTGACGAGATCTCTCATCGTATTGCTCTTGGTGAGTTCCATGAATTGAACATCATTGTGAAAGGTGATACCGATGGTTCTATCGAAGCATTGAGTGATTCGTTCATCAAGCTCTCTACTGAGAAGGTTCAGGTGAACGTCATTGCCAAGGCCGTGGGTCAGATTTCGGAGAATGATGTTATGCTGGCGTCGGCTTCGGATGCTATTATCGTAGGCTTCCAGGTGCGTCCTTCTGCTGATGCCCGTCGTGCTGCAGAGCGTGAGGGCGTTGAAATCAATACCTACAGTATCATCTATGATGCCATCGATGAGGTGAAGTCAACGATGGAGGGTATGCTCGACAAGGTGAAGAAGGAAGTTGTCACTGGTGAGATAGAGGTGAAACAAGTATTCAAGATTTCGAAGGTTGGAACTGTTGCCGGTGGTCTGGTTACTGATGGTAAGGTACACTCGAAGGATAAAGCCCGTGTGGTTCGCGACGGTATCGTGATTCACACCGCTGCTATTGATGCCTTGAAACGCTACAAGGATGATGCCAAGGAAGTGGCAACAGGTCTGGAGTGTGGTATCTCATTGGTGAACTTCAACGATATCCAGGTAGGCGACATCATTGAAACTTTCATGGAGATTGAAGTAGAACAGAAACTTTAAAGTGAAAAGTGAAGAGTGAAAAGTGAAGAAATTACTTCCGCTCAGAATGTAAGCAATGAGTATGTCCGTCAGGTGGCTGAACAGAAATATGAGTTCGGCTTCACGACGGACGTACATACTGAAATCATAGAGAAAGGGCTGAACGAAGATGTCGTTCGGCTCATCTCTGCTAAGAAAGGCGAGCCCGAATGGATGCTTGACTTTCGTCTGAAGGCTTTCCGCTATTGGGAGCAGCAGCAGGAACCTAAGTGGGGACATGTGCATGTGCCCTCTATCGACTATCAGGCTATCAGTTACTATGCCGATCCGATGGCGAAGAAACCTGCCGGCGATGGTAAGATCGACCCAGAGCTTGAGAAAACTTTCGACAAACTTGGCATACCCTTGGAGGAGCGTCTGGCACTGAGTGGTAATGTGGCAGTGGATGCTATCATGGACTCGGTATCGGTGAAGACGACCTTTAAGGAAAAATTAGCTGAGTTGGGCGTCATCTTCTGTTCGATAGGTGATGCTATTAAGCAGCATCCAGAACTGGTGCGTGAATACCTTGGAACTGTGGTGCCCTATCGTGACAATTTCTTTGCCGCTCTTAACAGTGCTGTTTTCAGTGATGGCAGTTTTGTATATATCCCAAAGGGTGTGCGCTGTCCGATGGAGTTGAGTTCGTATTTCCGTATCAATGCAAGGAATACCGGTCAGTTTGAGCGAACACTGATCATCGCCGATGATGATGCCTATGTCTCTTATTTGGAGGGATGTACGGCTCCAATGCGAGACGAGAACCAGTTGCACGCAGCTATTGTTGAGATTATCGTAAAAGACCGTGCCGAAGTGAAATATTCCACTGTTCAGAACTGGTATCCTGGTGATGAACATGGAAGGGGTGGTGTGTTGAATCTCGTGACCAAGCGCGGCGACTTGCGGGGTGTTGACTCAAAACTCTCTTGGACTCAGGTTGAGACGGGTAGTGCCATTACTTGGAAATACCCCTCCTGCATATTAAGAGGTGACAACTCTCAGGCAGAGTTCTATTCCGTGGCGGTCACTAATAATTATCAAGAGGCTGATACAGGAACGAAGATGATTCACATGGGCAAGAATACCAAGTCGACCATTATCTCGAAAGGTATCTCGGCAGGTCATTCGCAGAACTCTTATCGCGGTCTTGTCCGTGCTACCTCAAATGCCGACAATGCACGTAACTACAGTTCATGCGACTCGTTGCTATTGGGGTCGGAGTGTGGTGCTCATACATTTCCCTATATGGACATCCACAATGATACGGCTATCGTAGAGCATGAAGCAACGACTTCGAAGATTTCGGAAGACCAGCTCTTCTATTGTAACCAGCGTGGCATTCCCACTGAGCAAGCCGTAGGACTCATTGTCAACGGCTATGCCAAGGAGGTTCTCAATAAGTTGCCCATGGAGTTTGCTGTTGAGGCTCGTAAGCTATTATCAGTATCATTAGAAGGAACAGTAGGATAAAATATGTTAGAAGTAAAGAATTTACACGCCAAGATAGGCGATAAAGAAATATTGCGAGGTATCAATCTCACGATTAAGGATGGTGAGACGCATGCCATTATGGGACCTAACGGTTCGGGAAAGTCGACCCTTAGTGCTGTTCTTGTAGGTAATCCGCTTTACGAGGTGACAGAAGGTGAGGCTTGGTTTAATGGTAAGAACCTGCTGGAAATGAAACCCGAAGACCGTGCCCACGAAGGACTCTTCCTGTCGTTCCAGTATCCTGTGGAAATTCCTGGCGTCTCGATGACCAATTTCATGAAGGCAGCTATCAATGAGAAACGTAAGTATCAGGGACAGCCGGAACTGAAGGCTAGCGATTTCATTAAACTGATGCGAGAGAAACAGAAAATCGTGGAACTGGACAATAAGTTGACCAATCGCTCGGTAAACGAGGGGTTCAGTGGTGGTGAAAAGAAGCGCAACGAAATTTTCCAGATGGCTATGTTGGAACCCAAACTGAGCATTCTCGACGAGACAGACTCAGGTCTTGACGTGGATGCTATGCGTATTGTGGCAGAGGGTGTCAATAAATTGCGTACACCGGAAACCTCATGTATCGTCATTACCCACTACGACCGTTTGTTGGAAATGATACGTCCTGATGTGGTACATGTTTTGTATAAAGGACAAATAGTTAAGACGGCAGGTCCTGAGTTGGCCAAGGAGATACAGGAACGTGGTTACGACTGGATAAAAGCAGAAGTCAATGGGTAGTGAACAGCAGTACATAGAGCTTTTTCAGCAGACGCGTGGTATGATTTGCCAGCATTCGTCCGAGGTGATGAATGCTGTAAGGGATGCAGCCTTTGAGAAATTCCATACCATGGGGTTCCCCAGTCGGAAAGAGGAGCGCTATAAGTATACGGATATGAAGGCACTTTTTGCTCCTGACTATGGGTTGAACCTAAACCGTTTGGAGATACCTGTCAATCCGTATGATGCATTCCGTTGTGACGTGCCTAATCTATCGACCATGCTCTATTTTGTTATCAACGATGCGTTTTATACAAAAGCGCTGCCAAAAGGAAATTTGCCTAATGGCGTTGTCGTTGGTTCACTGAGGGAGTTTGCCTCGTCAGATTACTATAACCGTCTGGCTTCCAAGGATGATGATGCTGTCACCAGTCTTAATACGATGCTGGCACAGGACGGTCTCTATGTCTATGTGCCCAAGGGTGTGGTTATGGATCGCGCCATTCAGGTCATCAATATCCTCCGATCGGATGTGGATTTGATGGTAAATCGTCGGGTGATGATTATTCTTGAGGAAGGGGCAGAAGCCAAATTCTTGTTCTGCGACCATGCGATGGACGACCGCTGTTTCCTGACCACACAGGTCATTGAGGCCTTTGTAGGCAGGAATGCAAAACTTGATCTATATTGCTTGGAAGAGACTCATGCCAAGAATGTCCGCATCAGCAATGTCTATATTGAGCAGCAAGCCGACAGCAGGGTAAACCACAACGTCATTACTTTGCACAATGGCGTGACACGCAATAAGTTGAACCTAGACCTGACAGGCGAGGGATCTGAATGTTCATGCAACGGTTGTGTGATAGCAGATAAGAATCAACATGTGGACAATAATACGTTGATAACTCATCACGTTCCTCACTGCACCAGTAAGGAACTATATAAATATGTGTTGGACGACGAGGCTACAGGTGCCTTTGCTGGTCGTGTACTGGTGAAGAAGGATGCCCAAAAGACCACGTCGCAGATGACCAACCAGAACCTCTGCTCAACAAAGAAGGCTCGTATGTATACCCAGCCCATGCTGGAGATTTATGCCGACGACGTGAAATGTGCACATGGTTCAACGGTAGGCCAGCTTAACGATGCAGCATTGTTTTATATGCAGCAACGTGGAATCTCTCGGAAAGAAGCTCAATTGCTCTTGCAATTTGCATTTATCAATGAGGTGATTGACCAGATGGAATTAGAACCCCTTCGTGACCGCCTGCACTATTTGGTGGAGAAGCGTTTCCGTGGGGAACTGAACAAATGCGAGGGCTGTAAATTGTGTAAGTAAATTTTAGTGTGATTGTTATGCAGAAGCGTAGTGTTTCTCGTTTTGTGGTTTTAGTGTTGTTGGTGTCAGCAGTACTGGCAGCATGCAATAGGATGAGGAAAGTGACCCAACCAAAGATGGCCCGTGCTGATAGTGTAATCTTCGACGTGGGCGTGATAAAGGACTATGAGCGAATGAGAGCATTGTCGGATAGCTTTGAGCTGACAAAGGACATCTCGGCGCTTGATGCTAACCGCTGGCGTGGTGTGTCGTACTATAGACAGGGGCAGTATAGATTGGCCGAAATATACTATCGACGTGCTATTGGCAACGAAATTCGCTCGCAGCAGGATTTGGTGAGCTATATCAAGGTGGCTCGCCGCCTGTCGGAGTTACTGCTGGTAAAAGGCGACTTTGAGGGTGCATTGCGTATCGCAATACCCGCTGTGGCAAAGATGGACGAACAGGGCGTCGGTTCCGATATCGACTATGCCATTCTGCTGAACAATATCGGTTGCTGCCAGTTGAATCTCGGACGCAATGAAGAGGCAAACAAAAGCTTCCTCACTGCTCGTGGTCATTATGAAAATAGATGGAAGACAGACTCCACCAGTCGTGGATTCCAAGAGGCTGTTGTAGGAACAGTATATACTAGTATGGCTTATATCAATATGCGACGCTATTCGGAAGCGGTATATTGGATTGACCGTACGGAGATGTTGCTCAACAAATATCGTCAGTGTCCGGATGCTCGTTCGGAGTATTTTGACGAGTATCAGGGACGTATCGAGATTATGCGTGCGGTAGCTATGCAGGGTCTCGATAAACCAAAAGAGGCCCGAGAGGCCTATCAGGCTTTCCTGAAAACCAACTATTCGAAGACGGGAGGTGGACGCATCAATGCCAACGATTATCTGGTGGCAGCCAAACGCTATGCTGAGGCCGCCGACAACTATCGTGATTTGGACAAGACAATGAGTGAGTGGGGCATGGAACCTTCGCTCGACAATATACAGTTATATATGTTGCCGAAGTTCAGAGCTAATGATATGGCTGGACGGCGCGACTCTGCGCGTGTGATAGCTGAGCGTATCTTCGAGTTGCTCGATACAGCCATCATCAGTCAGAAGAATAGTGCCACAGCAGAATTAGCTACTATATACGATACGCAAGGTAAGGAAGCAGAGATAGCCCGCCAACAGGCCGACTTGAGCAAACAGCGACTGATAAGTACGGGTGTGGCTCTGGTGCTGGTGATAGTCTTCTTCATCGTCTATACACTGCACCGTCGCAGAGCCACTCATCGTCTGGCTGCTGCTCATAACAAACTGGAGGAGGCTCACCAGAAACTGAAAGTGGCTTACGATAAGTTGGAAGAAACCACAGCAGCCAAAGAGCGTATAGAAAGTGAACTGCGAATTGCCCGTAACATACAGCAATCTATTGTGCCCAGTGTATTCCCAGAATATCAAGGACTTGATATTTATGCCTATATGATGCCTGCCAAGGAGGTAGGTGGCGACTTGTATGACTATCTTTTGGACGACGACCATATCTATGTTTGTCTGGGTGATGTGTCAGGCAAGGGTGTGCCTGCTTCGCTCTTTATGGCACAGGCTGCTCGTTTGGTTCGTGCGATGGCTAAGCAGCACATGATGCCAGCCGATATAGCCACCCGCCTCAACGACGAACTTTGTGAGGGCAACGAAAATGGTATGTTTGTTACCATGTTCCTGGCATTGATTGACTTGAAGACAGGTTCAATGAATTTCTGTAATGCAGGTCATAATCCTCCTGTTTTGGGTGATAAGTTCATGGAGATAGAAACCAATGCTCCTATCGGTCTGTGGCCCGGATTGGAGTTCGTGGGTGAATCCGTAGATAATATCGAGGGCAAGTCATTGTTCCTTTATAGTGATGGACTTAATGAAGCTGAAGATAAGGAACAGGTACAGTTTGGTGACGATCACCTGCTTGCTATTTTGAAAGAGATGCATTTTGACAATGCCCGTCAGGTCATTGAGTATATGCGTGATGCCGTTGAGAAACATCGTAAGGGGGCATTACCTAATGACGACCTGACGATGATGGAGTTGAAATTCAACAAAAATGACGAATGAGCGGATATAATATAAATAAGGTGCGCAACGATTTCCCCATCTTGTCAAGGGAAGTTTATGGGAAACCGTTGGTTTATTTGGATAATGCAGCGACGACACAGAAACCGCTATGTGTGCTGGATGCTATGCGTGAGGAATATCTGAACGTGAATGCCAACGTGCATCGTGGAGTTCATTATCTCTCTCAGCAAGCAACAGACTTGCATGAGGCGGCCCGTGAAAAGGTTCGCCAGTTTGTCAATGCTACAAAAACTGAGGAAATAGTCTTTACCCGTGGTACGACGGAAGCTATCAATCTGGTAGCCAGTTCGTTCTGTGAATCTCAGATGCAAGAGGGTGACGAGGTTTTAGTAACTGAAATGGAACACCACTCCAACATTGTCAGTTGGCAGTTGCAAGCGACGAAACGGGGCATTCTGGTGAGGCATGTCCCCATAACTGATGATGGCAGATTATGTATTGACCAGTTGGAAAAGTTAATCACTCCTCGTACCAAAATAATCAGTGTTGCTCATGTCAGCAATGTGTTGGGGACCGTGAACCCTGTGGAGCAGATTATCCGAATCGCCCACTCGCATCATATCCCTGTCTTGGTGGATGGTGCTCAAAGTGCGCCACACTTCCAAGTGGATGTGCAGGCTATGGATTGTGACTTCTTTGCTTTTAGCGGTCATAAGATGTATGGTCCCACAGGTATTGGTGTCCTTTATGGTAAGGAGGAGTGGTTGGAAAAACTGCCCCCATATCAGGGAGGTGGTGAGATGATAGATAAGGTGACGTGGGAGAAGACGACCTTTGAGCGATTACCATTCAAGTTTGAAGCAGGAACTCCCGATTATGTGGCTACGCATGGGTTGGCAACAGCCATAGACTATATCAATTCCCTTGGTTTAGATGCTATCCGACAACATGAGCAGGAATTAACTAGCTATTGCATGGAGCAGTTGCAGACCATCGACAACATCAAGATTTATGGTCCACAGGGAAATTCAATGCAAAAAGATGCCGTTGTCAGCTTCAATGTCGGCGACATCCACCATTTGGATATGGGTACACTGTTAGACCGTTTGGGCATTGCTGTTCGTACGGGGCATCATTGTGCACAGCCCTTGATGGACCGACTGGGAATCAGTGGTACTGTTCGGGCTTCTTTTGCCTTATATAATACTAAGGAAGAGATAGATACACTAATAGCGGGTATCCGTCGGGTTAGCAAAATGTTCTAAATATGCTTGCAAGTCATTATTTCGAAGGAAAGGTAGAAGCAGGGTGCGACGAAGCAGGACGCGGATGTCTGGCAGGGAGTGTGTATGCCGCTGCTGTTATCTTTCCCGAGAACTATCAAAATGAGGAACTGAACGATTCGAAAAAGTTGACTGACAAGCGTCGCAAACAGTTGCGTGAAATTATTCAGCGTGACGCTGTTGACTGGGCGGTGGGCATTGTTACACCAGAGGAGATAGACAAAATAAACATCCTCAATGCCTCTATCCTGGCTATGCACCGTGCCTTGGACCAGTTGAAGGTCCGTCCGGAGGCAGTCATCGTTGACGGCAATCGCTTTAAACCTTATCAGTCATTACCTCATACAACCATTGTAAAAGGTGATGGGAAATACCTTTCCATCGCGGCAGCTTCGATACTTGCCAAAACCTATCGTGATGACTATATGGATAAGTTGGCAGAGGAGTATCCGCAATATGATTGGTTATCTAACAAGGGCTATCCAACGAAAAAACATCGCGAGGCCATCCGCCAATATGGCATTACCCCCTATCATCGCAAGACATTTAATATGTTGGGCGATGGACAATTATCGCTCGAATTTGAATAAGAATTGTGAATAAAAATACAATTAAGGTGCTCTTTATGCCAAAAACTGCATTTTTATTGCAATTTGTTTTGTGCTTTGCATACAAATTACTAACTTTGCAACCGTTTTACTGAAAAGAACACATTATATATAATTATGGCTGAATTAGAAGTAAAAGAGCTAGACCAAGTGGTCGTACGCTTCTCAGGTGACTCCGGCGACGGAATGCAGCTTGCCGGTAACATCTTTTCTACGGTCTCGGCGACTGTAGGTAATGGTATTTCTACGTTTCCCGACTATCCTGCCGACATCCGCGCCCCACAAGGCTCGCTGACAGGTGTCAGTGGTTTTCAGGTTCATATCGGTGCCGGCAAAGTGTATACACCAGGCGACAAGTGCGACGTGCTGGTGGCTATGAATGCTGCTGCTCTGAAGACACAGTTGAAGTATGCAAAGCCACAGGCAACTATCATTATTGACACAGACTCCTTCGGACCTAACGACTTGAAGAAGGCTGAATTTAGTAGCGAGGATTATTTAGGCGAAATGGGGATTGATCCCGATCGCGTTATCCAGTGTCCATTGACTACAATGGTGAAGGATTGCCTGGCTGATACCGGTATGGATAACAAAGCCATTCTGAAGTGCCGCAATATGTTCGCACTCGGTTTGGTGTGCTGGTTGTTTGACCGTGATCTCTCATTGGTTGCTAATTTCCTGAAAGAGAAGTTCGCCAAGAAGCCACAGATTGCTGAGAATAATATCAAAGTGGTACAGGCAGGTTATGACTATGGACACAACACCCATTCTTCTGCAGTAAATGTATATCGCATTGAGACGAAGCATAAGGAGCCTGGACGCTACATGGATATCACAGGTAATAAGGCAACGGCATACGGTTTCATTGCCGCTGCAGAGAAAGCCGGTTTGAAACTTTATTTGGGCTCGTATCCTATCACTCCGGCTACTGATGTACTCCACGAGCTGTCAAAGCACAAGTCACTGGGAGTGACTACCGTACAGTGTGAAGATGAAATAAGTGGTGCGGCTTCTGCTTTAGGTGCATCTTTTGCTGGAGCATTGGCTGTGACTTCTACATCAGGACCTGGTATTTGTCTGAAATCAGAGGCCATGAACCTTGCTGTCATCATGGAACTGCCACTTGTTGTGCTTGACGTTCAACGCGGCGGACCTGCCACAGGTCTTCCCACAAAGTCAGAGCAGACAGACCTGCTGCAAGTGCTCTTCGGTCGTAATGGTGAATCGCCCATGCCAGTGTTAGCAGCAACCAGTCCTGCTGACTGCTTTGATGCCGCTTATCAAGCTTGTAAGATAGCTTTAGAGCACATGACACCAGTCGTACTGCTTACCGATGCGTATATTGCCAATGGCTCAGGAGCCTTCAAATTGCCAGAGATGGCCAAGTTGGATGCCATCAATCCTCCTTATGTTCCTGAGGAGCTGAAAGGCAAGTGGACACCATATATGCGTGCTGAGAATGGTACTCGCTATTGGGCTGTTCCTGGTCGCGAGGGATTCACTCATATCCTTGGCGGTTTGGAGAAAGATTCCGAGACAGGTGCTATCTCTACCAATCCCGAGAACCATGATCTGATGACTCGTCTGCGTCAGCAGAAAATACAGAACATACAAGTACCCGACCTTGAAGTAGAAGGTGATGTTGATGATGCCGACTTGCTGGTAGTAGGTTTCGGTTCTACCTATGGTCATCTGCACTCTGCAATGGACGAGCTTCGTGCGAAAGGTTATAAGGTAGCTCAGACTCACTTTAAGTATCTGAACCCGCTGCCTCAGAACACAACAGAAGTACTGTCAAGGTATAAGAAGGTTGTTGTGGCAGAGCAGAACATGGGTCAGTTGGCTGCTTATTTGCGTATGAAGGTCGACAACTTCACACCAGCCCAGTTCAACCAAGTAAAAGGACAGCCTTTCGTTGTAGAAGAGCTTGTCAACGCATTTGAAGATATCTTGAAGAAGTGAAAAGTGAAAAGAGAAAAGTGAAAAGTTATGGAATATACAGCAAACGATTATAAGAAAGGACAACCACGTTGGTGTCCGGGTTGTGGTGACCACTTCTTCTTGGCATCACTCCACAAAGCATTGGCAGAGATTGGTGTTGCTCCACATGATACAGCAGTCATCAGTGGTATTGGCTGCTCAAGCCGTCTGCCCCACTATATGGCTACCTATGGTATGAACACCATTCACGGTCGTGCTGCCGCCATAGCTACAGGTGCTAAGGTTGCCAATCCTAACCTCACCGTATGGCAGGTTAGTGGCGACGGTGACGGGCTGGCTATCGGTGGTAACCACTTCATTCATGCCAATCGTCGTAATATCAACCTCAACATGATACTGCTCAACAACCGTATCTATGGTTTGACGAAAGGCCAGTATTCTCCAACGTCCCCACGTGGATTTGTCTCGAAGTCGAGTCCTTACGGAACAGTAGAGGATCCTTTCCGCCCTGCAGAACTTTGTTTCGGTGCTCGCGGTCATTTCTTTGCCCGTGCCGTTGCCACAGATGCTCCTGGTACTGTGGAAATTCTGAAGGCAGCCTATGAGCACAAGGGTGCTGCTGTCTGCGAGATCCTTCAGAACTGTGTTATCTTTAATGATGGAACACATGAGGCTGTTTATAATAAGGAAGGTCGCAAGAAGAATGCAATTTATGTGCGCCATGGTCATAAGTTGATTTTCGGTGAGAACGATGAGTTCGGACTTGTACAGGAGGGCTTTGGCTTGAAGGTTGTTCGTATCGGTGAAGACGGCTATACCTTGAAAGACGTGCTTATTCACGACGCTCATTGTGAAGACAACACCCTGCAACTGAAGCTTGCCCTCATGGGTAATGGCGACGGATTCCCCATAGCCTTGGGTGTTATCCGTGATGTTGATGCTCCTACCTACGATGAGAGTGTGACAGCCCAGATAGAAGAAGTCAGCAGTCAGAAGAAATATCATAACTTTGCAGAACTGCTGGAAACCAATGATATTTGGGAAGTGAAATAACATTAACGCGAAACAAGAAAAGGCATCCAAACGGGTGCCTTTTTCTGTTCGTCTCTTTGTAGAATACTTCTATCCGATGTACTGCATGATGAGTTCAACGATTTCGTCCTCATTCTTGTTATCGGCAGATTCTTTTTCTTACTTTCCGTTTTTCTCCGCAATCTTTCGGAAACTTTGCAACTTCTCGCCATAGCAGAGATCACCGCAGTCACCAATGCCTGGAACGCTACATTTCTGTTCGTTCATGCCTTCGTCAATAGCTGCACACCAACTGGTTGCATCATCAGGAAGAGCTTCTTTTA
>JAFPED010000182.1 GCA_017423565.1 Prevotella sp.
ATTGGAATCTCTTTCAGTCCCAAGGCAACAGAATCAACAGCCGTCTCTTCGACTGGTTCTTCTGGCTTGCTCGTGCTGCCACATCCTATCATCAAGCATGCGACCAGCACCATTGTCATTAGTTTCTTCATATCTTCTTATTAGTAAGTTTATTCTTAAACATCGGAGTATTGTACGAGTCGAGCAACTCACGATAGAACACCTTTGGATTGCGCTGAGGCAACATAAAGGGTTTAGTGGCTTTACCGTTATCGTCAATCATCGAGAAATAGATTCGTGAATACAATCCGTCATCACGGCGGCTGGTAAACAGGAACCATCGACTATCCGCGCTCCACTCATGCAAGCTCTCTGCACGCGGGCTGTTTATTTCTGTCAATGGGCGTTCCTTGCCCGTCCTTAGGTCGAGTAGCCATAAGTCAGCCTCTGGATGCCATATAGAGAAATATCCCCAATTAACGCGCGTGTACATTATATAATTACCATCATACGATGGTCTTGGCCAGGTAACGGACTGAGGAACACCATCTATGGAGTCCTTCGAGGCTTGAAGCAACGTATCAACACGACTCGCAAGATGTCCTGTCTCTTTGTCGAATGCCACACGGCAGAGGCTATATACCTGCTTGTCGTAGTCTTTGGGATATGTCTGTCTCTTTGCTGTAACATAATAGAGCCACTTACCGTCATGCGAGAAGGCAGGACAGTTTTCTGCCCACGCTTCCTTCATGGTCAGCGTATCACGAATAATGGTCTGACTTTCCGTGTCATATACAAAGACATCCGACTCATCGTCATATACCTCTATACGTTTGTTCTTTGCCAAATGAAACATCTGGGCAGTACGGTTTGTGGAGAACGCACAGTAGCGACCGTCAGGATGCCAATAGGCATACACCATAGAACCTCCCAATGTGTCATTTCGTGCCGGCAATACCAACTCGTCACCTTCTCCACGACTGATGACCGTACCTCCATGCGCTCCACGCATGTGATAGACATATTGGTCTGCATTGGTACGGTTAGGCGTGTGGCAATTGACACACGTTCCTGGTAACTGCGTATTCACCAGTAATGCCTTCTCATCAAACGTACTCAAGTCACGCTCATAGATTCCCATCCGACTAAAAATCTCGTAACTGGGGGGAATACGACGATACGTAATTGAGGGAGCTTCTAAGGTATAAGTGCTGACATCAATAGTAAAGTCCTGATACTGTAACCACTGTCCGTCCTTCTCGGCACATACCGTCACCGTTAGTCGCCCTCCTTTGTTTTGTTGAGTTAACGCATGCCATTCTTCTACATCAAAGTCTGCATAGCTGCCATTAGCATGTAGCGTTCCGCCTTTCGATCCCCTTACCTCTACATCAATAGCAGTGAACGCATCATCTGCCATAGCAAAGTTCAGTGGAGCCAAACCGGCAGGAATGGTCACACCTACATAGTCAGGATAAATGGCTGGCACGCTATTTGTCCGAGTCACGTCCGTCGGACGTGACACACACCCCACAGCCAGCCAACAGCTAACAGCCAATAGCCAACAGCTAATAGAAAAACATATCCTTTGTTTCTGCATAAGCCTTCTGTAGTTTCTCGTAATAGTCATGCTGACTGATCTGTTCTGGATGCAAGGCCATCGCCCGCATCTTTGCAGCCCAACCGCGATAGAACGTGGTACAGTCAAGTATGGACAGATATTTCAGTGCCACCTCATACTGCCCCGTAGCTATACTTGTCTCTGTCAGACGTTTCAGTGCCCGGGCGCTCTTATTATGGTTAGGAATAGACTCCATTGCTTCAAAGACTGCACGCTGTGACATGTTCACCATCCCAGTATGCAGATAGATCTCACTCATCAGGAATGCTGAGGCCTCGCTGCGTAACACCTTATTACTCGTCGTCAGTTCTTGGTAGAGCATCTGACCATCCAACCGTTTATTATAATACTGTGCCAACCGAACAGCATTGGTCGCAGCCAGCGACTGCGGGGGTTCCTCTCTGCTCAGCTGCTCTATGCCATCCCAGTCTCTCATGCGGACCAGCATGTCATACCTCATCTCCTCGTCAGTGCTCTTGTGCTCCTCTTCCCAGTAATAGTCAATGCCTCGTGCTATCTGGGTCAGCGGGTAAGGCACAAACAGCGAACTCAAAAAGATACCAGACACAGTAACGAGCAATACGGTTATCGACTTCCATGCCCATCCTTTAGCTCTCGGCCTTATAGCCAACAACAATACTGCCGGACCAGCAAGCCAATACAGCACTGCACTCTTTATGGCAAGCATCAGCCAACCATCTTTCTCTGACCAACACCTCAGAACCATCACGATGGCTACTGTCAGCGTCAGCGGAACATAAAAGCACGAAGCTAATAGCAATAAGCCAATAGCCAACAGCCAACCCTCCCACCTGAGAATCTTTGGCAACAGCGCAAAGAGTATAACATATATGAATGCACCTACATACGGGTTATTGAAGAATTGCACCAAAAACTCAGCCACCCATTGAGCCAGTCCACCAGGTAACATCAGACGCTCAAAGAAATAATCCCATGACCACAGGAATAACTGAGACGACTCCCTGGCTACCATAACATGAGGACAAACGAAAGCCATATAGCAATATACCACCACAGCAAGAAGTATGCATATTGCCAAGCGCCAATGGGTTCGTAAATAGTTGATCATTCTCATTTCTGGGTACAAATATAATAATATATTTGTTCATCACAAACTTTTTACAAATCATTTAATAGTATTTAGGACATACCACCGTTCGACAATAAAAACAAAAACTTTGTTATTTGTTTTGTTTCTCGCCGTTTCGTACTTTGAGGCTTTGCCTCGCGCTCGACGCTTGCGGCGCTTATTCGAGCAAAGCGAGTCTTAAGAAAATACTCCCGTTCGACAATAAAAACAAAAACTTTGTTATTTGTTTTGTATTGTCCTCACTTATTCGTATCTTTGCCAACAAATATTATTAACTTAACTGAGAAACATGAAAAGAATGATGATGGCAGTAGCATCCATGCTACTGGTTTTTTGCGCTTACGCACAACCGCGTGCTATTCCACGTGATGCGGAACTGGAGAAAAAAGTAGAGTCAACACTCGCTAAAATGACATTGGACGAGAAGATTGGCCAGATGCTCGAACTGAACCTGGACATTATGGGCAGTTATGATGCCAACCGCCAATGGCAACTCAACGAGACAATGCTCGACACTATCATTAGCAAATGGAAAGTAGGCTCCATCCTGAATGCCCCAGGCACACGTGCCGCCACTGTTGAACAATGGCAGAAATGGATTCAGCTGATACAGAAGAAATCCATGAAATACATCGGTATTCCCGACATCTATGGACTGGACCACAACCATGGAGTAACCTACACACAGGGAGGCACACTCTTCCCACAACCCATCAATCTTGCCGCTTCCTTCAATACCGAACTGGCACGCACTGGAGCAGAGATAACAGCCTACGAGAGTAGAGCAGCTAACTGCCCTTGGGTTTATAACCCTGTCATCGACCTGGGACGCGACCCTCGTTGGCCACGTATCTGGGAGAGCTTTGGCGAGGATGCCATTGTCAATGCACGTATGGTGGAGGCTGAGATCAAAGGTTATCAGGGTGATGACCCCAACCATATTGACCAGTACCACGTTGGAACCAGCGTGAAGCACTATTTTGCCTATGGTGCTCCCTGGACAGGTAAGGACCGTACACCGGCATACCTCTCTCCACAAATGATACGCGAGAAGTATTTTGAGCCTTTCAAATGTGCTGCACAGGCAGGAGCCCTGACAATGATGGTCAACTCTGCTTCTATCAATGGCGTTCCTGTACATGCCAGCTACGAGTACCTCACACAGTGGCTGAAGATTGACTTGGGATGGGATGGCATGCTGGTAACTGACTGGGCAGACATCAACAACCTCTTCACTCGCGAACATGTAGCTAAAGACAAGAAGGATGCCATCCGCATTGCCATCAATGCTGGTATCGACATGTCGATGGATCCCTACAGCGTCGATTTCTGCATACTGCTGAAAGAACTGGTCGAGGAAGGTAAGGTTTCTATGGAACGTATCGACGATGCCGTTCGCCGCATCCTCCGCGTGAAGTACCGTTTAGGACTGTTCGACAAGCCAAACACTGGTGGTCGTGGCTTCGAGAAGTTCGGTTCTGACGAGTTTGCCCAGAAAGCCCTTCGTGCTGCTGAGGAGTCAGAAGTACTGTTGAAGAACGAGGGTAACCTACTGCCATTGGCTAAGGGAAAGAAGATTCTGCTTACTGGTCCTAATGCCAACCAGATGCGCTGTCTGCATGGAGGATGGAGCTACACCTGGCAGGGTTCTAATGCTGAAGACCTGGCTGCAAAATACAATACCATCTACGAAGCCATGTGCCAGAAGTACGGTCAGGAGAATATCATTCTGGAACAGGGCGTGACTTATAATGAGCATGGACAGTACTTCGAGGAGAACGCACCACAGATAGACAAAGCGGTTGCTGCAGCTGCCG
>JAFPED010000183.1 GCA_017423565.1 Prevotella sp.
GTTGTCGGCAGTAAGCAGAATGATGCTGGAATACCACCAGTCGCCATTGATGCTGAGATACATGCACCACTTACCCATCTTCTGGTTATAGATGACATCAGGCGCCCACATCATGCCATCGACATTGTAAGCACTATTGCCACGCTTCGACCAGTTGAAGGCATTGAAGTTGAGCGTATATTCTACGCCACCCTTCTTGAACTTGGTAACCTGAGGAGTTGTGAAGGCATCCTTGTTTGCTGCATTGGTGCTCGTTGCCGTAGCCCAGGGGGCAGTGAAAGCAACCCACGACATCATGTTGGTAGAACGAGCAGCTGCACGGTGAGAACCGAAGATGTAGTAATTGCTGGACGATGGATCCCATACCACGCTTGGGTCATGCACACTGACACGCTTCAAAGCCTCCGGTCCCTCGGTCTGTACCTCTTCTTCCTCGTCATCCTCTCCGAGTGTAGTGAAAGGAACGTCAGAAGAATAGACCACCTCGGCACTGCTCTGCACGTATGCACGTACATGATAAGTAGTATTGGCCTTGAGTCCTGAAAGCGTCACCGTCATGTTCGATGACGATGCTGTCACCTTATTGTCGTTAACGGTAGGATTGGTCGATGTGCTATAGCAGAGTCCACGGCCAATAATACCTGTGCCGGATGCTGTTGCTGTAACAACAGCAGAAGAAGACGTGATAGAAGAAACCTTAGGAACAGTTACTGACAACGAGCCGGAGCTACCGCCTCCATCGTCAGGAGCATCGTCGCCACAGGCAATAGCCATCACACCTAAGCAAAGAAAGAAAAACAGTTTTGATAAATACTTCATAAAAACAAAATAAGAAATAAAATGCCTGCATGGATGTGGCAAGACACACCCAGCAGGCTTTTGTTTAGTGACTGTTATTATTCGAATACCAGATGGCTGTGGTCAACAGTGAAGTGGAAGTAGAAGTCATCAGGATTGGTAACGGTGTTCAGGCCCATATAGTTCTGAATATAGGTATTACCGTCGCTGCCAACCATGACACACTTAACATCACAAGTACCATTGCCGTTGTTGCTGACAGAGACTGTTACAATGGCTTCGTCCATAGCAGCAAGCCATGCACCCCAGTCAGCCTGACCGCCACTTGGTGTACACTTGTTTGCCAGTTCAGCACCATCCCAGCCGGTACCCCAGCCCCAGTTGTCGGCACGCAGCACACCATACTCGGTAGTGCCGTCAGAATTGGTCAGTACGACAACGAAGTTGTTCCAGTTAGAAGCACCGCCATAGTTTCTGAAGCGACGTGTATAGGTCTGTCCTGCAGGAACCTTGATATAAGGTGAATGGGCTGTCCACCACTCCTGAGAGTTATCCTCAGCACCCAGCAGATCGTCGAACTCCAGGTGACAGTTATCTACGGTGTAGTGGAAGTAGAAGTCATCGGGATTGGTAATGGTATTCAGACCAATGTAGTTCTGAGTATAGGTATTACCGTCGGTACCAATCATAGTGCACTTCACATCAGCTGTTCCGTCACCATTATTGGTAATGTAAACCGTAACCTTTGCACCGTCCATGGCAGCAAGCCATGCACCCCAGTCAGCCTGTCCACCACTTGGTGTACACTTGCTTGCCAGTTCAGCACCATCCCAGCCGGTACCCCAGCCCCAGTTGTCGGCACGCAGGATAGCATACTCAGTAGCACGGTCGCCAGAAGTCAGGCAAATAACAAAGTTGTTCCAGTTGTTTGCACCGGTGGTGTAGTTGGTGAAGGTAGAAACGAAGGTTTCGCCTGGAGCCACCTTAATGTTCTCTGAGTGCTCACTCCACCATCCGGAAGAGTTGTCTGTAGCACCTACAGAAGTGAACATCTTATCAACAACAGTGAACTGAGCATAGCCGATAGCCGGCGTAGGACTGTTCTCACCCTTGTAGGTCTTGTTATATACAGCTACAAGTGTCTTCGTTCCGAGGCTTGTCATGTCAGGAATAGCCTGGAAGGTAAGGTCAGCAGCTGTAACATCCTTGGTCACGCCCTGCTCGAACTCTACAGTTGCAGTAACGTTAGCAAAAGCCTCCTCGAGCGTTGCACCCAGCAGCACCTTCTTTGGTGCACCCTTCAGTGTCAGCGTTACAGGCAGCTTGTCCTCTGCAGAGGTGAAGCCACCGATTGGCTCGATGTTTGACTGCAGGAAGTTAATGTATGAACCCTCGGGACAAAGGAATGCACGAATCGTTGTGTTGGAAGCGTCGGCATTGAGGTTGACCAGAGCGGTCTTCTGGGTATAAGTCTTTGTAACTGTTCCGTTAGTGATCTTTACGAGGAAAGCACTTGGATCAGTACGGTCGATAGTCAGCGTAACGCGTCCACCTAACTTTTCAATACCTGCATCGGTGTCGGTACCAAAGGTCAGCGTACTCTCAATCAGACTACGGTCAATGTATTCTCCCCACTCAGAGTTACCACTTGGCTGGTTATCATAACGGATGACACCATACTCCTTATAGTTAGCTGCGCCACGGTCCTCGTCGTTACAGATGACAAGTGCGAAGTTCTTATAGGTATTGGGAGCAGAAGGATTGATGTTCAGGTTGAACACAGCATTCCATACCTGTCCGTCAGGAATCTGGTAGTACTTAGAGAATACAGCCCACCAACCAGAAGAGAAGTCGGTAGCACCAACAGTATATACATCTTCCTCCATGCCTTCGAGCTCTGTGGGCTCGTCTTGCTTAGAGTTGGCTATGGAATCTACTTTCTCTGAAATCCAGTCAGGCGAACCAATGCTATACAGGTCACCACCTTCGCAACTGGTCATGGCCAGTGTGCCAAGTGCCATTGCGCAGAAGACGGATGCTAATTTATTTAGATATCTCATAATCTATTCGTTTTTTACTATTTAAACTATATTACCTTATATACCTTTTCCTTACAGGTTGACTACTGGATGAACAGTCCAACCTTTCTGACTGAAGTAGCTGGAATTATCAGTATTGTTGTTAGCAGAGTTACCAGTCAGGTTGGGGTTGTCATTAAGTGTACCCTGGAAGATAGGCAGGAACTCGTGACCTGCTACATAAGAGTTGTAAGAACTCTTGCTGCATGAGTTGTAGTCCACAGCGTCCTTCGGAGTGTAAGTATATGTACCAGCCTCATAGTCGGCCTTGGTCCAGAAGTTGAATGCACCATGCTCCTTGAGCTGTTGCAGACGGTCAGCGCTGTAGAAGAAGCCCCAGCGGAGGAGGTCGAAGCCACGACCGAACTCACAACCGAACTCCTTTGGACGCTCAACATTGGCAATCTGCTCGAACAGCTTGTCCTTAGAGTTGAAGTCAGCGAGGTTGAGGTTACGCAAACCTGCACGTGCACGTACCTGGTTAATCCAGTCAATGGCCTGCTGTGTAGGACCATTCAGCTCGTTCTCACACTCAGCAGCACGCAGCAGAACGTCAGAGTAGCGCATCATGCGAAGGTTGATACCGCAATGCAGACCAGTAACCACTTTCTCGTAAATGCCTGTACGGAGGTTGGTATTCTTTGCGATGGGCAGACCACCATAGTTATTGTTGGTAACCAGGTAATTGTCAGCTGTCAGCTTTGTTGTATAGGCAACATTGCCATACTCAAAGCCTTCCCACTCGGGCTCGTAAGTTCCTATCGTCCAGTAAAGACGTGGGTCGAGACTACCATCAATGGTACGCTCTGCCTTGAAGAGGTTGTACAGCCAAGGAGAAGCTGAGATGTCAGCCCAACCACCACAGTCGCCAGGACCATAGTTACTCTCGATAGCATGTCCCTGTGTAGCATTGGCACTGGTGTTAACCGGTGTCCACTCATCGTCGGTTCCCTGAGAACCATAGTCCAGGAACTGGATTTCGAAGAGGCTCTCTTCGTTGTTCTCGTAAGCAGGACCCTCACGGAAGTTGTCACCGTAGTTAGCCATCAGCTTATAAGAACCATATTGTCCGGCAATGATAGCCTTCAGCACGGTGAGTGCCTCACTGTACTTATGACGCTGCATCAGTGCACGTGCGTAGTAACCGGCAGCAGAGCCACAGGTAGCACGACCCTTTGCCCACTCACCACCAACATTGCGGCTGGGCAACAGTGTCATAGCCTCAGCAAAGTCCTGCTCTACCTGGTCAAGAACACGGTCGTACTGTGCGAAAGGATCCTGATCACCCTCTTGTACGTTAGCAGCATAGAGTCCGCTCAGAGAAGAATACTGATTGTAGTCAGTGATAAGTGTCGGGTTCTGGTAGTAGCCAGCGAGGTTATAGTAAGCCAGACCACGGATAAAGAGTGCCTGTCCGCGAATCTGCTTCATGCGGTCGCTCAGATCATCACCTGTCGCACGAGAAAGTACGAAGTTACATACATTAATAGTATAGTACCAGTCACGCCATGACCACTGTCCGATTTCGTCTGTAATAGGCTCGGTCAAGTCATCAAATGGCATGTACCATACCTGCGAAGCATTCCATGCCTCGTCACCACGCATCACGTCGATGTTATAACCTACACGGGCATAAGTTCCCTCCATACGAATATGGTTGTAGCAGGCTATCACGCTCTCCTCCAGGTCGTTGGCGGTGTAGCCGAAGGTTCCTGATGTCTGCTGGTTGGGATTGGTTATATCCAGCTTGTCGCTGCACGATGTCATCGTGCCAATGCCCAAGATCAGGGCAAGTGATAATTTATATAGTTTCATAATAATCTTCAATTATCAATTATCAATTATCAATTAATTAGAATGAGAAGAGTACACCGGCCATGAAGCTACGTGCGCTGGGGTAAGAGCACCAGTTGTAGCCAGGAGTAAATGTACCACCTGCATAGTCAACATTATATCCCTTATACTTGGTAAAGGTGTAGAGGTTCTGGGCAGATACATAGATACGTGCACCTGTGATCACACCACCAAACACCTTGTTAGGAATGTTGTAACCAATCTCAACATTGGCAATCTTCCAATAAGCAGCATTCTGTATCTGACGCTCGCTGAACAGGTCGTTCCATGCCAGTGTTGCATTGTTTGCATAATATGTACGAGGAACATCAGAGATGTAGGTCAGACCATCTGCAGACCACTGGTTAGCACCGAGCAGTGCCACGTCCTTGTTGGCAGGACCATAGCAGGAGTTCAGGTTGTTATAGATACCGTCAGCTACATGATAGTTCAAAGCACCAAAGGTAGAGATGCTCAGGTCAAAGTTCTTGTACTCCAAATGAGCACTCAGACCGAAGTTCACCTTGGGCAGACCACTGCCAAGCACAGTCTGGTCGTAAGCGTCAATCACACCGTCGGGCTCGCCGTTAGGACCGCTGACATCCTTATAGAGACAGTCACCAATGTTGGCACCCTGCTGAGTAGCGTGGTCGTTAAGGTCGGCCTGTGTACGGGCGATGCCCTCATAAACCCAACCATAGAACTGACCTACTTCCTCACCTACGTATGTAGCGTAAGCACCGGTAATATAAGAATCAGTACCGAAACCTAATGACTTAACTTTGTTCTTCAGTGTGCTCAGGTTGGCAGAAATATCATACTTCAGTGGATGATCGTGGTTACGATAAGTTACTGCGAACTCGAAACCGCTGTTCTCCATCTCAGCAGCATTCATGGTAACACTGGTGTTTGCCACACCGGCATTAGCAGGAACAGGAACATTGTAAAGCAGGTCGGTAGAAGTGTTCTTGAACCACTCGGCTGTGAACTCGATACGGTTGTTCAGCAATGCCAAGTCAATACCAACGTTCATTGTCTTCTTCTTCTCCCATGCGATGTTCTCGTTAACGAAAGTAGAGATAGCAGAACCTGTTACAGGATTGTTGCCAAACGAGTAGGTCATGTTGTTACGGGCCATTGTTGCCTGGTAAGCGTACTCACCGATGTTCTCATTACCGAGTTCACCATAGCTACCACGAACCTTGAACATGTTTACTACATTGCGGTCGAAGGGGAAGAAGTTTTCCTTATCGAAACGCCAACCCAGAGATACTGATGGGAATGTACCCCAACGGATGTCCTTCGTCAGACGTGAGCTACCGTCACGACGTACAACGAGAGACAGCAGATACTTTCCGTCATAGTCATAGTTCAAACGACCGATGAACGAAGTGATTGCGTGCTTGTACTCGAACGATGAACCATCGCGTGTACCAGCATTCTGAATCTGCAAGAAGTAAGGCTCAGAGAAATTAACACCCCAGCTGTTGAGCACGTCTGTGTTCTCCTCCTCGTAAGTGATACCACCTAAGAGGTTCACATGGTGCAGGCCGAAAGTGCCGTCGTAATTCAGCGTATTCTCCACGAGGAAGTCAGCATAAGTACGTCTGTTCTTATCTAAACGCTCATTACTCTTATCCAGATATACACGGTTACTCTGAATCCAGGCAGATACCCAAGTCTTATCCTGAGCATTCGTCTTGCTGTAAGAAAGGTTGATCTTGTAATTCAGCTTGTGGTTGTCGTTTGCCAGACCAATCATCTGAAGCAGGTCAACATCAGCTGAACCTGTTGCTACAACGCGGTCAACGATGGTATTACGTGTAACGAGGTTGTTAACCAACAATGGGTTTGATGCTGAGATATCACCATGGATGGTATCGTAATAAACACCATAGCCATAAGCGTCGTAGTTGAAACTGCTGGCAGAACCTACTTTGTCGTCAAGCACCCAAGTGGTGGGGTCGTAAGCCTTGATGGTTGGCTGCATAGACAGTGTACCACCCAGCACGTTATAACCTGTCATACCATACAGACCTTGAATATACTCCTGGGCATTTGAGATACCAAGACCATCCTGGCTGGAGTGAGAATAGACAAGGCTGGTGCGGAACTTGATGAACTTCGTCTCCATCGTGTTGTTTACACGGGCTGTGAAACGCTGATAGTTAGGACCTGCACCTTCCAATGTACCTTTCTGGTTGAAGTAGTCGAGACCTATATTATAAGTATTATTAGCACCACCACCACTCAGATTGACATTGTGGTTCTGACGGATACCAGTCTTGAACACCTCATCAAACCAATTGGTATTGGTGTTGTCCATGAACTGATATCTACCTGTTTCTGCATTCAGGCTGTAGCCACCAGGCAATGGAGTACCACTATTGGCACAAGCCATACCAAGGTACTGGCTATACTGGTTGGCATCCATGATGTCATAAGTGCTGCTTGGTATAACGTCAATACCGAAATAACCTTTATAGTCCACCTTCAGAGGCTGGTCCTTCTTACCGTTCTTGGTGGTAATGATAATCACACCATTAGCTGCACGTGAACCGTAGATAGCACCGGCAGATGCATCCTTCAACACCTGAATAGTCTCAATATCATTTGGAGAGAAGTCACGAATTGTCGTACCCATGGGCACACCATCAATAACATAAAGAGGAGCCGTGCTTCCGAAAGTACCCAAACCACGAATCTTCACTGAAGGGTCAGCACCAGGCTGTCCGTCAGATGTAATCTGCACACCAGCCACCTTACCTTCGAGCATGGTAGAAATGTTCGAGTTTGAAACACGCTTCAACTCTTCGGCGTTCACAACAGCAACTGAACCTGTCAGGTCTGCCTTCTTCTGAACACCATAACCGACGACAACCACTTGCTCAAGACCAACGGCGTCGCTTTCCATAATAATCTGGCCGAGGGAGGAACGTCCGTTCACTTTTACCTCAAGGTCTTTGTAACCAATGTAGCTAACCACGAGTGTCGCATTGGAGGCAGCGTTCAGTTCGAACTCACCATCAATGTTAGTTACAGTAGCCACATTGGTACCCTTTACTTTGACAGTAGCACCAATGAGCGGCTCTCCATCCTGGTCAACAACAAGGCCACTGACCTTAGCGGTCTGTTCCAGTGCCATCACTGACGCTTTTGCGGGAAGTGGATAGGCAATAAAGCCTCCTACAACGCCCAACATTAGCATCATAGAGAATAATACTTGTTTTCTCATTGTTAATTGTTTTTTAGGTTAGAATTGTTGTTATTTATAAAAGTTTGGTGCAAAATTAATTAATATTCGTATCAGTAAGGTGGACAAAACGGTTTATTAGGTGGACAAAAGCGATAATAAGTGTAGATATTACTCTTTTTACTTTGTTTTGCGTCATTGATATACATCAAGACATTTCGTCCACATAATTAGTTGGACTACTTCCATATAGTTTTGTAAAGCAACGGGTGAAATACTTAGGATCGTTAAACCCGACTTTATAGGCTATTTCCGTTATGTTACGGTTTCCTGAATTTTTAACCAGCATTTCCTTTGCAATATTTAGGCGATAGCTACGAATAAACTGACCTGTACTCAGACCCGTCTCACTATTGAGGCGTTTACTTACCACACTACGACTCATACCAAGAGCCTCACAGAACTCAGTAACGCCGAACTCGGAGTCTCCGTAGTGTTCTTCCATTAACTCCATCACCCGGTCCATAAATGGTTTCTGCTGCAGAAGAACGTTCTTCTTGTCTGCTTCTATGTTCTTATCCATGCTCTTGCGATAACGCTCCTCGTTACCAAGTATATTATTGATACGAGTCTGCAGCTGCTTGGGATTGTCACTCTCGGCAAGAACCTTGCGTATAGGATCTAACAGTACTTCTGCTTCATGGCGTTTCAAATATGCCACCCTTTGACGATAGACATATACAACGATCAGCGTAAGCAAAAGAACGGACAGCAATATAAACCACCAGCTCTTCCAAAAATAGGGTGCTACTTCAATTTGGATGCTAATAATATGTGGCTCTTCAACCACATCACCACGTTTATACTGAACTTCAAAAGTATATGACCCAGGTCCAAGGTTTGTATAACGAACAGAATGGTCACCTGACTTAAGAGGTATCCATTCGTTTTCAAAGCCTTTCAACCTATAGCTATAATGGTCATGTCCCTCACCGGCATAGTTCAGTGCTGAGAACTCTATGGTCATGGATTTATTAGACTCATGGAGCCGTATAACGGAGGCTTTGGAGATGTCAGCATCGATGAAATCGCTATTTTCTGAGGTTATAACCTGATTATCGACGACAAGACGGGTGAAAGTCAGGTGTATGGGGAAACGTGCATTAGCATTCTCACCTTGAATCTCCGTTACACCAGCCATGCTACCCAGATAAACAATACCATCAGCCGACCTAACGATGGAGTTCCAATAGAATTGCCGACTCAACAAACCATCGTCATTGTTATAATTATTAAAGATGCGCGTGTGCGTATTATATATAGACAGTCCATTGTCTGTTGTTATCCAAAGACGTCCTCGGTCATCTTCAATAATGCCTTTCACCGCATTATTGGCCAAACCATCGTCTGTGGTCAGCACCTCAAAGGTCTCTTTACCACTCTTCTTATCGATGATACGCCTATAAAGTCCATAACCATTAGACCCCAGCCAGAGTGTTCCATCTTTTGTCTCGCAGAAACAACATATCTTATCTACAACAGCCGATTCGGGATGGTCTAACTTATATATCAACCGTCGAAAACGAAACTTACCCCCTCCACTGGGTTTGCGTGAATAGAGGTCAATGATGCAAACACCTGTCAGACAACCCATCCAGAGCTGGCCTTCCTTGTCGATAAAAGCTCCTATACATCCCCTTATGTCGCGGTTACCTTCGAATGGTTCTTCGAGTGTCTGCGCAGAAAGGTCGTAGAAGAATATGCCGTCATTACTTCCTATCCAAAGGCCATCATTATACTTGTCGTATGCCAGCGCTCCTATATAGTTGGTGACAGCCGACATCTCTGGACTCATATCCACATGCTTAACAACATCGGGTGCCGATAAGTCAAGACGGTTCAGTCCACCTCCCCAGGTGCCAATCCATAGTTGTCCATGAGCATCTGCTGTCAACAGCGACACAGAGTTATGCGACAAACCAGAGTTGGCTGTAGTCCAGTGCCGGAAGCTGCCGTCTGTATTTTTACGGTTCAGTCCGCCTTCCACTGTCCCAACCCATAAGGTTCCATCAGGCTCAACATACATAGAATTGACAGGATGGGGCGAGAGCGACCCTGCCTCTGCTGGTATATGAAAATAGTTATGCAGCACAAAAGGCTTGGGTGACAGGCGAATGATGCCTGCCGTCTCCGTTCCTAACCATATCTGGCCATCATTGACAAGGATGGTGGTAACGAAATCACTGGCCAAGGGAATGCCAGTCGTCAATGTATTCCAGTGTTCGAATGTTCCTTTTACAGCATCCATGATGTTCACACCACTCAATGAACCCACCAACAACTGCCCTTCAGGACTGACAGCCAGCGACGTACAGAAATCGTGCGATAGCGAGCTACTATCCCCCGTGTGGCGATATGCTGTCAAATGTCCGTCCTGCTCAGTGTATGCATACAGACCCACGTTGGTCGATATCCACACAATGCCGTCATGTTTCAACAAGTCTGTAACAAACAGTCCTTGGAAAGTACTCATCGATGGGGCAATATCTGAGCGTACCAGCTTTCCATTCGATTCCGACAACCTGTACAGTCCGTCATCAATGTTTATCCATACCGAACCGTCATGTTGTATGTCGGATAATGTAATCTCAGGCGTATTGGCACGATAGCTACAACTGCTAACATGACTGATTTCGCCCATTTCATCGAAGGTATATCGGAAAATACTGTCTAAAGTAAGGTGCCAGATGCCACCCTTCGTGTCACAATAGACCATCGCCGAAGGACGATTCAGTCGTACCTGTTGGTTTTGCTTACTAAACTTTGGGGTGACATAGCTCATTTTGAGAAGGTCAACGACCACCGTACCTTCTTCGTAAGCCACCCACAGCCGGTGACAACTGTCGTTAGCCATGGCACGACACGAATTGCTCATCTGTGCTACATACTGACCAATCAGAGGACGTGTGAAAGAGTAACCGTCATACCTCACCGCACCACCGCCATAAGTAGAAATCCACATGAAACCATCATCATCGGGGAGTATTTGGTTGACATGATGATGGGGTAAGCCGTCTGCAAGACCCAGCGTTACCATGTTATAACGGTTTGTCAACACATTCTGTGCCGACAAACTCGCTGACGACGCTGCAACGACAAGCGCACCAATCATTAGTAAAAGTCTTCTCGCTATCTTACGGATTATCATTCAATTCTACCATTTTAAGTAGAGATAGGCATTTGACTACCCCCTAATATGGCACAAAGGTAGTAAAAAAAAATAACATAAAGAATAAAGCCACGACTTTTTTATTACACCTAAAATCCGCAAGTAATAGTGATGCCGACTAATTTTGCAGTTCACTTCTCCATCTGTCGGATAGCCTTGCCACTACAGACGTGATTATGCATGGTTCATGTCGTCAAAGATACGCTCCTTGCCGCCTCTGAGGTTATAGAACTCCACAATCTCGCGATTGGTTGATGTATAGTCATTGGTCAGGATGCATCGGTATGTGTACTCGCCCTCCCACAAGTCCTGCTCACCGTCCAATCGACGCTCCCGCTGTATGACGAGGCGATATGCCTTGCCCTCCCATTTCTCCGTGATGATGGAGTTCAGTTCGTATTCGATGCCGTTTATCTCCTGACGCTGCCATCCACGCAGTGCCAGCAGGCTGTCATAGAGCGATGAGCTGTTGTTTGCACGGATGTAGAAGTGCTCTGAGTGCTTCTCGACGGTCTCTACTATCTTGTGCGAACAGGATCCGCAATCCATACGGGCGCGTCTGATGTGGATGTCTTCCGATTCAAGATTCGAGAAGATGCGCTCCAGCGTGTCTTGCTGGTGGAAACGCACGTTGGCATTGCCGTCGCGGTTCTCTATACCCACTATGAGGTCGCCAATAACGGCCACGCCGGGACTGTAGCCCGTGAACTTCTTGTAGGTCATCTTCGCATCGCACTTCTCCGTCTCTATGAACTGATGGTCGAAGTCAAGGTCATACGACGCTCCTGCCATGAGCTGCCCTGTGTTCAGGAGAGCCTTTACCAGCAAACGGTTCAGCCTCGTGGCGGTATTGAAGTCATAGCTCTTGCCCGTGTCTGAGGTGTAGGTCGTGTTAGCCGTGGCCAGTTCTGAAATCGCTCTCAGTATCGTGTCAGAGCTGCATGTGCGAAGTGTGGGATGCAGCGAGAGATGGGGCATCAGGTGGCTCGTAACGTCCTCCACGCAGTCACCGCCACAAAAGTAGACACTTGCCAGCGAACCTGCAATCTCGCCGTACTGGTA
>JAFPED010000017.1 GCA_017423565.1 Prevotella sp.
ATCTGCTGCTGGTTCAACGGCGAGTAGTCGAGAGCAACAGCAAAAATCTGGTTAGGACGTACACTCCAATCCATCATATTACCCTCTACATAGTCGAGCAGATACCCATATTCATTGACGAAAGTCTCTACGAATGACTGTTTAGCGAGTTCTGCACGCTTTTCCAAAGCCTCAGCATCCTTTGTCTTACCCAACTGCGCTTTCATAGCTGCACAGAACTTCAGGGCATTGTACCACAGAGCATTGAACTCAACAATATAACCTGAACGCGGTACAACAGGACGGCCATTAGCCGTGGAGTTCATCCATGTAACAGCACGATCACGGCCATTAGAATAAAGCAGACCGTTCTCATCGAGTCGAAGGTTTGGATGACCACCTTTTATAATATAGTCTACAATATCGCTAACAAGTTTGCCATACATCTTGAAGCCTTCATCAATACCAGCATCTTTTACATACTGTTGTATTGCCCATATTGCCCAAAGAGGTACATCGGGTTGCTCTATTTCATAAATCTTCACCGATAATGGTTTCTCTTCCATGAACTCGCGCAACCCTTTTTCTGCGGTCTTCATCACCAATTCAAAATAGTCGCGCTCACCAATAGCCAAGGTAAGTCCCGGCAATGCGATGAAAGTATCGCGGGCACGAGCCTTGAACCAAGGATAGCCAGCCAGCAAGTAACGATCGTCGTTCTCATCGATTTGTGCCGACTTGCCACTGCGACGGTCGCGGAAATGGAATTGGTGAGCAGCTGTCACCAGACAATGATAGAAATTGTCACGCGGTGCACGGAGACCAACCTCATCCTCAAACAATTTCTTAAGCGAGGAAGTCTTTATCTGCGAAGTCGAGCCAGAGAAAATAATACTCTCACCCTTCTTGATTGGCATCTCAAAATAACCAGGCACATAGAGATCCTCATTGGATGCATAGCCACGCTCCTGCTCTTTTGGATATTCGATGCCACGATACCAGTCTGGCTGGAAGACAAACTCATTCTTCTTGGAGAACTGCATATAGAGGTCGGGATAACCAGCATACATACAAGTCCTGATACCGCCATCGACAACTGCATATTCGCGACTGGCTGTAGCATTTTCATGCGTAAACTGACGCACAGAACGGAATGCCAAGAACGGACGGAAACGCAGCGTCGTAGCAGAATGAGCATCCACCAGTGTATAGCGAATGAGAATGCGATCCTCATAAGCCTGGAAAATAACTTCCTTCTTCAACACTACGCCACCCACGCGATACGTGGTCGTCGGCACGAGGCTGGCATCAAACTCTCTAATGTACTTGTGTCCGTTAGGACTAAATGTGTTGCCCTGATACTTGTGCAGTCCCAAGTTGAATTCGGCTCCATGCTGAATGACCGTACAGTCGAGTGACGAAAGAAGCACATGGTTCTCATCATCAAGCTCTGGCACGGGAACAACCAACAGACCATGATACTTGCGCGTATTGCAGTCAACCAATGTAGAACTGCTATAGGCGCCAGAACGATTGGTTCGGAGTAATTCACGACGAAGACTTTCCTGCAGGTTAGTCATCACGGCTTTTTCTAATCGTAAATAGCTCATAGTTCCTGTCTAAAGGTATTTAATTATTGTAATACTAGTCTTTAATTCCCCAAA
>JAFPED010000184.1 GCA_017423565.1 Prevotella sp.
ACCGATGAGCCCCGTTTCCCCTATCGTGCCATGCACCTGGACGTGTGTCGCCACTTCTTCAGCGTGGAACAGGTAAAGGAATACATCGACATTCTGGCTCTGCACAACATGAACACCTTCCACTGGCATCTGACGGACGACCAGGGATGGCGCATTGAGAGCAAGAAATTCCCAAGACTGCACGAGATAGGTTCGAAACGTCGCCATACCGTGATAGGACGGAACACAGGACTGTTTGACGACACACCCTATGGTGGTTACTACACGCAGGAACAGCTACGCGAAGTAGTAAGATATGCTGAAGAACGCTGCATCAACGTTATTCCAGAGGTGGAACTGCCTGGACATGCGCTGGCCATACTGGCAGCCTACCCTGAACTGGGCTGCACAGGCGGTCCTTACGAGACGGAACCCACATGGGGAGTGTTCGACGACATTCTGTGTGCAGGCAACGAGAAATCGTTTGAACTATTGTGTGGTGTGATGGACGAGATAGCGGACATCTTCCCCTCGAAATATATCAACATTGGTGGCGACGAGGCTCCGAAGAAGCGTTGGGAGCAGTGTGCAAAATGTCAGAAACGCATACAGGAACAAGGCATTCATGGTGACAGCACACTGACGGCAGAAGCTAAGCTGCAGGGATACTTCACTAACCGCATGGAGCAGTATATCAAGAAGTTAGGACGCAGCATCATTGGCTGGGACGAGATAATGGAAGGTGACATCTCGCAGAGTGCCACCGTACTCTGTTGGCGTGGCATAGAACACGGCATGAAGGCGGCACTGGCCGGTCACGACGTCATCATGGCTCCCACGGCATATTGCTACTTCGACTATTACCAGCTGGACGAAGAGAAGGTATGGAGCAAGCCACTGCTCATTGGAGGCTACGTGCCACTGCAGAAGGTGTATAGCTACGAGCCGGCACCTGCCGAGCTGAGCGAGGAGACACGACAGCACATCATCGGCGTACAGGCAAACATCTGGACGGAGTATATAGCATGGCGTTCGCTGCTGCTGTACCAGATGCTGCCAAGGGCAGCAGCACTGTCAGAGCTGCAATGGGTGAAGCCTGAGCAAAAAGACTATGACGCGTTCGTGGAACGCCTGCCACGACTGCTGACCGTATATGACCAGGAGGGCTACACCTACTGTCCGAGCTATTAGAATTAGGCTTTCACAGGAGATAAAAAAAGACACCATCATGAAAACGATGGTGTCTCTTTTTTATCTCTGCCTCTGAGGATTACTCTTCACCAGCCGATACATTGCGACGCTTCTCCTTGATACGTGCAGCCTTACCAGTGAGCTTACGCAGGTAGTACAGCTTAGCGCGACGTACCTTACCAACCTTGTTCACCTCGATGCTGGCAATGTTGGGAGACTCGAGTGGGAAGATACGCTCTACACCCACTGTTCCAGACATCTTACGTACAGTAAAACGCTTCTTCTCACCATGGCCGCAAATCTTAATCACAACACCACGGTAGAGCTGGATACGCTCCTTAGAACCCTCGATAATTTTGTAAGCGACAGTTACAGTGTCACCAGCCTTGAAACTGGGATGCTGGGTGCCGGTTGCAAATGCTTCTTCAGCAACTTTAATTAAATCCATAATCTTTAATTTTTAATCTTTTAATATTTGCTGTATCGTTCCAACGCAACATAACAGGCAACACTCCTATCTTCCTGCCAGCGATTACGCGGAAAGCGGCTGCAAAGGTACGAAGAACTACGCAAATAACCAAAAGAATAACTGATTTTTTACACTTTTCTTGTTTTTTAGCGGATTTTTCGTTACCTTTGCCCATACAACTAACCAATATTTCTATATGAGTATGAAGAAAACAACTATCCTTGCGGTCATCGCTACCTTGCTGATGACCATGACTGCTTGCCGACATCACTACGAAGTGGCAAGCGTGGAACGCTCGCGCATCCTCATCGACAGCAGATGGGACGCACAGCCTGACGCACAGGCAGCTCAATTCCTCACACCCTACAAACATGATGTTGACAGCGTGCTGGGACCCATCGTGGGACACGTGGCACGCAGCATGAAGGCTGACAGGCCCGAGAGCGAGCTGTCGAACCTGTTGCCTGACATACTCATGTGGGCAGCACAGTTCTATGACGAAGAGCCCGTATTTGCCATCTACAATACAGGAGGCATACGCGCCGACCTTACCCGTGGTGCCGTAACCTATGGTGACGTGCTCGACATTGCACCGTTTGAGAACAAGATAGCATTTATGACTCTGAAAGGAAGCGACTTGCTGGAGCTGTTCCAACAGATAGCAGCACGCGGAGGTGAAGGAGTGAGCAGTGCAGTGCGCATGGTCATCACCAAAGACGGCAAGCTGGTCAGCGTCACCCTGAACGGTGAGGAGATAGACGCTGACAACGACTACCGACTGGCAACCATCGACTACCTTGCAGGTGGTACTGACGGCATGACAGCCTTTACCAAAGGACGCGACCTGAAAGCCCCACAGGAGGTGTCGAACAACACCCGTTTCATCATCATGGACTACTTCCGCGCCATGGAGAAAGAAGGCAAGCTGGTTGATGCAAAGATAGAAGGACGTATAACCGTAAAAGAATAAGTCATTATGAAAAAAAATATCAGAATATATAATTATAATAAGGTTACGCGCGCGATAGCACTGGTGTTACCTTTCTGTCTTTTCACCCTTTTACCCCTGAACGTCAGTGCACAGAAGAAGCAACTGACCATACTGCATACGAACGACACGCACAGCACCATTCTGCCACTGAACCCTAACTTTGAGGATACAGTGATAGCAGGACGCGGAGGTTACCTGCGACGTATTGCCATGCTGAAAGAGGAACGTAAGAAAGACCCTGAACTGCTCTACTTCGACAGTGGCGACTTCTCGCAGGGCTCAGGATACTACACCATGTTCAAAGGTGACGTGGAGGTAGGACTGATGAACCAGATGGGCGTTGATGCGGCTACCATTGGCAACCATGAGTTCGACTTCGGACTGGACAACATGGCACGTCTGTTCAAGATGGCTAACTTCCCCATTGTATGCGCTAACTACGACTTCACCGGTACCGTATGCGAGGGACTGGTAAAGCCATACATCATACTGAAGAGAAAAGGAGTGAAGATTGGCGTCTTCGGACTGGCACCAAAGATGAAAGGACTGGTGAGCGACAAGAACTGCGTAGGCGTGAAATACTTAGACCCTGCTCAAGTGGCATTAGAGACGGCTACCATGCTGAAGAAAGAGAAGAAGTGTGACATCGTGATATGCATCTCACACTTAGGATGGGACATTGGCGACGACGATGACAGCTACATGATCAAGGGGTCACGCAACATTGACGTCGTACTGGGAGGACACTCCCACACCTATCTGGAAAAACTGGAATACGTGAACGACATGGACGGTCATGCCATTCCCGTTGACCAGAACGGCAAACACGGCATCTTCATCGGCAAGCTGCTAGTCAATCTGAAATAGGCAGCAACTACTCGAAGTAAAACGTCAAGGTAATCATCTTGGTGTGAGCACCGCGGACGGAATTCGCATAGACGCGCATGTTAGCGTCGCGAAGTTCGTCCGCATGTTTTGTGTCTAAGCTATTCGTCAGACTGTACGAGAACTTCAGCTCTGGATTGAGCTTGAAGAAAGGCAGGTAGAAGTCGCAACCCAAACCTATCTCGACCATCGCATCATAACGTTTCAACTGGATAAGGTCCTGATCCTTATGGGTAAGATTAATCATCGGATTAAAGCCTACCACGATGTAAGGACGATGATTATTGAAACGCTGGGCGCTGAACTTCAGGTTGATGGGTACCGAGAGGTAGGTATTCTTCAGGTCCTGTGTGGTTATACGCGGCTCTCCGTTCTGGTCAAGGTCGGACAAATGACGGAACACCAGATGCTTGGCACCGAAATGCATGGTTGGTGCCACACGTAAAGCAAGGTGAGTACTGAGACGACCCTCGGCTAACACACCAACGGAGAAGCCTGGGTTCCACTTGTCGGCATCGGTGACCACTGTCTGTTCCACCACGCTGCCATCCTCCAACGTAACTTGCTGGGGACCAACGTTCTCGAACTCCACATCCTGCAAATTAGCACCAACAAGAATACCAAAGTGCAACGGACGCAGGTCGATGTAAGGCTTGTTCATCGGCTTACGCTCCTGGGCGGCAGCTGTCAGCATGACAGCAGAGAGAAATAGATAACACAACAATCGTCTCATACAATTATTATAACGAAAAAAGTGGCTGCTTATTATATTGCCGTCTATTTCGACAATGTATAAATAATAAAAAAAAGTAATCAAAAGTAGGTAATATTCCAAAATAATGATTACCTTTGCATCACTAATTTTGAGTATTAACTTTTAATTTATAACATTATGGCTTACGTAATTGGTGACGATTGTATCGCTTGCGGTACTTGTATTGACGAATGCCCAGCAGGAGCTATCTCTGAGGGCGATAAGTATTCAATTAACCCCGATATGTGCACTGAGTGTGGCACATGTGCAGACGTTTGTCCGTCTGAGGCCATCAGCCTGCCCTAATTGAAAATACTTGGTCTAAACAATAAAAAGGTCTCTTCGTTGGAAGAGACCTTTCTTTTTTCCCTAATAGAAAAAACTTCGATAAAATAATGGGCATTCCCCTGAATCGGGGAACACCCATTACAAGATTTAATGTACTTATGAAAATTCTGGATATTACTTCAGGAACTGATCTGCCTCAGTGTTTGTAGGATCGAGCTCCTTCACCTTACGCCAGTAGCTCTGGCACTTCTCACGATCAGCCTTCTCGTTGTAGAACCAACCGAGGTAACGATAGCACTCTACGAGACGTGACTTCTCACCAGCCTCGAGGTTACCCTTTGCCTCCAGCATGTTGGCAGCTGCCTCGTAATAAGGCTTAGCAAGGCCCTTGGTCATGTCAGCATCCATGGTAGCATTCAGTCGGGCACGGAGGATGTTCAGGTACTCTGCATTGGCAGGGAACTTCTCGATAGCCTCCCCATAGGTCTGGTCAGCCTTCATCATCCACTGTTCCTTTTCAGCATCGGGCACTTCCTCAGCATGCTTCAGATACATACGAGCCAATGAGTTATAGTCGTTAGCACTGGGGTTGCCCTTTGCTACGAGATAGTCGTTGTAGAACTTAATAGCATTGTCGAAGTCTCCCTTGGTAGAATATGCCTGATACATGGTTTGAATCAGACTAATACGGTTGGTAGCAGGAACATCCATGCCAAGAGCCGTATTAAAGTCCTTCAGGGCTCCGTCGTAGTCGCTACGTGCACTCTGGAGGCACAATCCGCGATAGAAGTAGTCCATCCATGATGCCTTCAAGCTGTCAGAGGCGTTGAACAGACGGTCAGCGAACTCCAGTGCCTTGTCGTAGTTGCCTGTCTCGTAGTTGAAGAACATACCCATACGGTTCAGTGGAGCATGGCGTGGGAAACGCTTGACACCCTCTTCGATGATGGGCAGACCCTCTGCGTGCTTGCCAGTAAAATAGTAAGCAATGGCAAAGTTGGTGAGGTCAGGACGTTCGAACTGTGACAGTGGAGCTTTCTTATAAGATTCGATAGCCTTATCGAACTCCTGAGCCTCGAACATGAAGCTACCCGCTTTGATGTCAACAGCGATGTCAGGACGCTTAGCGCGCAGTTCCTCAAGCTTGGCAACAGCCAGACGTGGGCTTACCTTACGATAGACACTTGCGAACTTGAAGTAACCCTCTGGATTCATGGGGTCATCGTCGATAGCCATTTGATACTGAGAAGCAGCATCACCAGCCTTGTCGGCAATAGCCTCGATGTCACCGAGCAACAGACGTGCAGGAGCATAGTGGTTCTTAGCAGCCTTCAGGGCATAGTTTGCATACTCGCGAGCAGTTGCTGTGTCGCCGGCTTCCTTAAAGGCAACACCCATGGCGGTAAGCACTTTCGCATTCTTCTTGTTTTTCTTGTAAACGGCCTTCACCTCGTCCTTAATAGCATCGAATCCGCTTTTGTTGTCCTTAATGACTTTAGTGATGGCATTGATAGTAGCCTGGTCCTCATCCTGGGCCATAGCAGGAGCGCTGAATACTAACATCATTGCTCCGATGAATAGATATTTGATTGCTTTCATAATTCGTTTTGGTTTTTAAGTGAAACATTCATTTGTCAATCTTATGACGCTTCAAATCTGCAAAAGTTTATATTATTTACGAACATTAACGTCTCGGACGGTGAGATCTCCACGATAAGGCAGCAAGCTGGAACGGAAGATAACAAGTTGTCCCCTTGGTGAGGAGATGAACTGTGTGAAGCCCCATGGCAGTCCATGAATAGGGTCGTTGCACAATGCGTATATCGTCCTGATGAGTGGATAATCACCTGTATATAAATAATATTGGTAAGGTTTCCAACTGTTCATGGCTGTTGCCGTGTCGTTTTTACTTACCGACATTACACGGATATTCTTCTTGAAGGTAACGTTCGTTGTGTCGCGTTTGTCGTTGAGCCAATTGGAACCAACGATTCCAATAGAATTGGCATGTTGCTCAACATAAGTGACCACGTCGGCACTTGTCTTTACGGCATAGATGTTAGGACTATTGATGGGTTTGCCACCCAGAATAGAATCTACACACCAGCGAACGGTACTGGAGTTTTTGTTGTCGAAGACAACCTCGATGTCTCCTTGTTTGGAGTTGGGATTGATGTCTTTCCACTTCGCCACTTCGCCACTGAGGATACGGCGTACGTCCTTGATGGAGATACAGGTATCAGCGTTTGCCCTGTTGACAATAAGCGACAGGCCGTCGTAGCCGATGGGTGTGGACATGGGTGATCCACCGAGTGCTTTGAGTGCTTTTCTTTCTTTCTCGGTGTAGTCACGGGAAGCGAAGACAAGACAAATTGAGTCGTTCATCAACCTTTCCATGGCATCGAACTCATCGGTATAGATAGGATGGAGTAATGCTTTAGGATAGGTAGCCTGAAAGACCGTAACTTCTTCGTTGATGATAGGACTGAAACTCTCATCGGCAGCAAAAAATATCTCACCTGCTGAATAGGTATCAGTACGGGTATATTTACTATGTTTAGGTTTGCTGTCGGAGCATGCCGACAGCAAACCTATTATGAGAGTTAATCCAACTGTTACGTTGAATAATCGCTTCATTTTACTGCTGCAGTTTAAATTTAACAGGAACGTTGTACTTTACACGTACAGGAGAACCATTCTGCATACCAGGATTCCACTTCGGCATGGACTTCACCACGCGTACAGCTTCCTTACTCAGACTTGGGTCTGGACTACGAAGAACATTCACATTCGAGATAGAACCATCGCGCTCAACGACGAATCCTACAACGACTGTACCTTCAATACCGTTCTCAGCAGCTACTGGTGGGTACTGCATGTGGTTAGCCAACCATGAGCGTACGTCACCCTCTTTGAAAGTAGGAGCCTGCTCAACGACGTCGAAGATCTTGTCCTCAACGGGTTTGGGTTCCTCTTTCTTGATTTCCTCAGTTGCCTGAAGCACGTGTGCGTCAGCATCGTCAGTGTTACCTTCCACGGTGAAGGCACCGATAGCCGTCTTTGTCTCGGCCAGCTCGTCCTGACTCTTCAGCTCCTTGTCTTCCTTAACGTCCTTATCTTCCTTAACTACAGGTGGAACGAACTTAATAGAGCTCTTAACTTGCTCTACAGGTTTTGCTTCTTCAATCACAGGTGCCTTTTCCTCTTCCATCTTTGCCTCTTTCTCAGCAAGAGAAGAGAGGTTTACGTCAGCAGAGATATCTACATCACCCTCACCAGCAGCACTGATGATGGCGTTAGCACCAACGACAGCAGCAATCAGAGCAGCGGCAATGAGCATAATAAAGATCGACCACAGATTACGCTTACCAGTGTTTTTGCGCAGCTGGTAGGCACCGTAGGCCTGATTCTTGCCTTCAAAGACGAGATCGACCCAACTATTGTCTATAAGATCAATTTTAGCCATAATTCTTAATACATTTTTTAGTTATACAATCATTCATACTTGATTCCCTTGGCTGTCAGAAGTTTCTGGTCATCCTCGGAAACTTTATCAATGACGTACGTATTAATACCGCTAATCTGCATTTCATCGAGCACTGTCACCATGTTGTCATAGGTAGCAACATCCAATGGTTTGATGATGATCGTCATGGTAGGCACCTTGGTGGGGACTTTAATCGATGCTGGCAGGTCTTTTATCTCTACCACGCTGATGTTACCCTTCTTGATTTCTGAGAGTTTCTGCTCCCAGACAGAGTCAGGTACTTCGGGTTTGTCCTTCTTTTCCTTTTCCAGTGTCTCCATAGCTTTTCTAATCCACCAAACTGGCTGAGACTCATCTTCAGTTTTGTGCTCCAAGAGTAGTTTACGAATACCTCCCTCTCCATAAGTGGTCTCCTTCAGACAGGTTGGGTCGTCATACTTTGTGATACCCTCGACATAGTACAACTTGTCATTACCTGCGAGATAGAAGGTCATGGTCTGGGAAGCCTTCGCTTCGTTTCGATCCTGTTCCTGAACGTTCTTGTCGTTACTTGGCATGGTCAACTGCATCGCCTGAGGCTTTTGTAGCGTGGTACACAACATGAAGAACGTAATCAGAAGCATCATCATATCCACCATTGGCGTAAAGTCAACGCGGACATTCATCTTTTTCTGTTTGCTTGCTTTTTGTTTTGCCATGTTACTTAGCCTCCGTCTTTTCTACGTTAGTGTCTTGAACCTTATACGATGTAATCAACTGATAACGGTTTTCTTCCATATCCTGGAGTTCAGACATCAGTTTCTTCACAACTTTGTAAGAAGTGCGAGCATCTGCCTTGATACAGATTTTGAGTTCGTGCGAATCCAGATTGTTTCCCAGTGATGGGTCTGGGTTCTTAGCAGTATGTTTTGCAATCTTCACCCACTGCTGGAACTCGCTCATGCCTCCGGCAATACTGTCGGTAGGAATACCCTCGTTCTGCAACGCTTTGACCATCTGACTTTGGGGCAGGTCAAGGTATCCATACAACTTCTTCAGTCCTACGCCGAACATGGGGTCGTCCTTAAACTTTTTCATCTGTACAGGAGTCAGCTCCTTCATGTTGTTCTCACTCAGAATAGTCCTTACGGTCTGTTCCAAGTCAGGCGCCTTATCCATGCTCATGAACACCTTGCCTTCAGGGTTGACAAGGATGTTGAGCACATCCACGTCTGGCACTTTGACCTTCGACTGTGACTGAGGTGTGTTGACTTGCACTGGCTCTGGTGTGACGAACGTTGACGTCATCATGAAGAAAGTCAGCAAAAGCACCATCACGTCAGACATAGGGGTCATGTCTATCCAGACGTCACTTTTCTTAATTTTTACTTTACCCATAGCGATAAATGATTTAAAGGGTTAGCAAAAATTAAGCCTCATCTGCGTGGTTAGCTTCGTAAGTCTGAGCAATAGAATAACCAACTTCGTCGAGTGCAAAAGTGAGCTTGTCGATCTTGTTTGTGTAGTAGTTGTAAGCTACAACGGCTACCCAAGATGTCAAGATACCCGATGCTGTGTTAACCAGGGCCTCAGAAATACCGAGTGACAGAGCCTGAGAGTCAGCACCACCACCAGCTGCCAGAGCAGCGAATGAACGGATCATACCTACAACGGTTCCGAACAGAGCGGTCAGTGTACCCAGTGTAACGATGGTAGCGATAATTGGCATGTTCATGGTCAGAGTAGGCATCTCAAGCTGTGTTGCCTCCTCGTGAGCCTGCTGAATGCGTGCAATCTTCTGTTCCTTCTTCAGACCTGAAGTAGCTTCCATCTCTTTGTATGTACGCAGAGAAGCGCCAACAACGTTAGCTACTGTACCACGCTGAGCGTCGCAGAGCTGCTGTGCCTTAGCGAAGTCGTTAGCGTTGAGTGCAGCCTTAATGTTAGCCACGAACTTGGGGAGCTTACCCTTACCGAAAGCGGTGTTCAGAGCCAGCCAGCGCTCGATAGACAGTGCGATAACAGTGAACAACAGTGTCAGGATGACAGGCACCACGATACCACCTTTATAAATGGTACCCCAGATATTACCGTCGATGACTTCGCCGTTCTCAGCGATGTGATCGCTGTTACCGAGGAAGAATTTGAAGAAACAAACTGCGAGGATGAAACATACAACGATGATCCAGAACGCTGCTTTGACTCCTTGGAAGCCCTGGCTCTTCTTAGCTGGGGCTGCTGCTTTTTGTGTAGTTGCCATAATTAAATTGTTTTTTTGATTTTAGTTATTTGTTAAAAAATTAAGTTTGATATGTTTCTGATATAACGTTAATTATGTTGTTTTAGTGTTTGAAATAGCAACTTCTCAGTACACTATCTCTCGGCAAAGATAGCAAATTCAGCCGTACTAAAAGCGCAGTTAATATTTTTTAACTTGATATTTCTCAATTATTTTAGTTTTTCCAACACTTCTTTGATGCGTCGCATGGCCTCACGGATGTTTTCATCACTGGTGGCATAGCTCATGCGGAAGCACTCCGGATCGCCAAAAGCATCACCTCCCACAGTGGCCACATGACCTTTTTCCAACAGGCAGATGGCGAAGTCAGTGCTGTTGTTGACGGCGAAACCATCAACCACGCTCTTCTTGCCGTAGAAGCTGCTGCACTTGGGGAAGAGGTAGAAAGCGCCTTCAGGCACGTTGACCTCCAGTCCAGGGATGTCCTTCGCCAGTTCAACGATGAGGTTGCGACGGCGTTCGAAGGCCTGTCGCATCTGCTCTACGCACTCCTGGCTTTGCGTGTATGCAAACTCTGCAGCTTTCTGGCTGACAGAGCATGGCCCACTGGTATATTGTCCTTGTAATTTGTTGCATCCCTTGACAATCCACTCTGGTGCGGCAATGTATCCGATACGCCAGCCTGTCATGGCATAAGCTTTCGACACGCCGTTGACAATAATGGAGCGTTCCTTCATGCCTTCGAACTGTGCGATGCTTTCATGGCGCCCTACATAATTAATGTGCTCGTAGATTTCGTCTGCGAGAACAAAGAGGTCGTCGTGACGCTTGATGACTTCTGCCAGCCCTGCCAACTCGTCTTTTGAATAGACACTTCCTGTAGGATTGCTGGGTGAACAGAGGATGAGCATTCGCGTCTTTGGCGTGATGGCATTCTCCAGCTGCTCTGGTGTAATCTTGAAGTTCTGGTCGAAGCGTGCCTCAACGAAGACGGGTGTACCACCTGCCAGGAGAACCATCTGTGGATAGCTGACCCAGTAGGGAGCAGGAATGATGACCTCATCACCAGGGTTGACCAGTGCCATGACTGTGTTGCACACGCTCTGCTTGGCACCATTTGACACCAGTATCTCTGACGGCTGGTAGTGCAGCTGGTTCTCACGTTCCAACTTTCGTGCTATGGCCTGTCGCAGCTCAGCATAGCCAGGGACAGGAGAATAGCGTGAATAGTTCTCGTCGATTGCCAGTTTTGCAGCAGTCTTGATATGTTCGGGTGTATTGAAATCAGGCTCACCAACGCTCATGTTAATGACGTCGATGCCCTGTGCTTTCATTTCAGAACTTTTCTGCGACATCGCCAGCGTAGCCGACGGTGCCAATCTTTGCAAGCGGTTGGATAGTTGTGCCATTTTTGTCATTTGTCTATTATGATAGTGCAAAATTACACATTTTATTCTTCTTAACGAAGAAAATCTGTCACTTTTTCACTTTTATTCGTAAAAAAAAAGGACAACAAGCATGATCATTTCAGGTGCAAGGTGTGACCCATTCGGTCCTGCTTGGTTTTCAGATAACGCAGGTTATACTGGTTGGGAGTCACCTCTATGGGTACGTTCTCAACGATTTCCAGACCGTAAGCCTCCAGTCCGACACGTTTGACAGGGTTGTTGGTCATCAGTCGCATCTTGTGCACACCCAGGTGTCGCAGCATCTGTGCTCCACAGCCATAGTCGCGCTCGTCGGCCTTGAATCCCAGACAGAGGTTGGCATCCACCGTGTCGTAGCCCTCTTCCTGTAGCTTATAGGCTGCCAGTTTGTTCATCAGGCCGATGCCCCTACCCTCTTGCTGCATATATACCAGTACGCCTTTTCCTTCTTTCTCTATCATGTCCATGGCCTTGTGCAGCTGTTCGCCACAGTCACAGCGCTTGCTGCCCAGTATGTCGCCAGTGGCACACGACGAGTGTACACGCACCAGTATGGGCTCATCTTCATTCCACGTGCCTTTGATGAGTGCGAAATGCTCCTGTCCGTTGCTCTTCTGTCTGAACGGCACAATACGGAAATGACCATGTTCGGTGGGCATATCCACCTCCACGCCAACCTCGATGAGCGACTCTTTGCGCAGACGATAGGCTATGAGATCCTTGATGGTGATGATTTTCAAATTGTACTGCTGTGCGAATGCTTGCAGCTCTGGCATGCGTGCCATGGTACCATCGTCGTTCATGATTTCCATCAGTGCTCCTGCAGGATAGAGCCCACTCAGCTTACACAAATCGACGGCTGCTTCAGTGTGTCCACTCCTGCGCAGCACACCATGGTCCTGGGCATAAAGAGGATTGATG